>NZ_AJZR01000035.1:0-45109 GCF_000271925.1 Capnocytophaga sp. oral taxon 412 str. F0487
ATGGGTGGGGTTAGCTTATAGAGAGCTTATAGGAAGCTTATACGAATCTTGGACGATTGGTATAGAAAGGGTATATAAAGAGTTGACTCATAGTATAATACAGCGATGCAAAAAATGGTGAAAAGAGGGTTTCGAGGCGAAAGAAAGAGGAATCCTCACCCCGATCACATACTCTCCTATTCGGAGACTTCTCCCAAGGAGAGGGAGATATAGCGACGGAAAAGAGAAGGGATAATTAAAGAATTAACAAATTTGGAAATTAGCAAAGGAGAAGTGTGATTAATCGAAGGGACTCTGAAAGAGGTTGGTTTTTTGTCATTGTGTAAAAGTTTAACATTCTTTTAATAGTAGAGAATAAAAAAAAAGCATTACTTTTGCCCCAAAATTTAAATACTAGCATTATGAAGAAATTTTTATTAAGCCTTTTGGCAATGGCTACGCTTGTAGGGTGTGGTAGTAAGGACGATAATAATCCTACCCCTCCTCAGAGACCTGATTTCACAAAAGAACAGCAAAACTATCTGCCTACTAAAAAAGTAAAACACGTAACAGCTACTTATGTAGAGGCTGATTATGAAAATGGTTCTTACCCTTCCGTACAATACAAAGACTTTTTAAAACCTGAGTTGAATCAGGGACAAAAGTTTACAGTGAAAACTATGGAGTACTTCTATGAGTATGACAATGCAGGTAGAATCACTAAGGTTACTTTTAAAAGAGAGGGAGACTCTGATATTGTAAGTACCCTCACTTATTCAAATATTTCGGTAACCATTACGTCTCCTCCTCCTTATGATGGGATTAGAGAGCCTCGCTCTATAGAATATGGACTCAATTCTTCTGGTAACATATTAAGCTTAGGGGTATACAACGAGAAACAACAACTCAAAAACTCTATGAGTGCAGGAGCTTTTACTTGGGAAAACGACAACCTCACTAAAATCAGTAGAAAAGTAACGAGAAATGGGGTGGTTAAAGAAAGAGGAGTGAAATTTTCTTACAATAGTGCTACTAATAAAAATAAATTTTACTTACTTGATCATACAGGGGATGATATCCGTAGCTATCAGGAATATTTTGCACTTTCGATTGCTATCATAAAAGGAGCAGCTCCTAAAAACTTACCTATAGAAGCGACTCCTTTAGAGGAAAACGATTCTTATAGTAGTCGTTTTGAGCGCCCAGTGAGCTTCAGTTATACTTTTGACGGCGATGAGTTTGTAAAAACTATTGCTGAAAAAGAAAATAAATTTGTTCCTGGTTCGTTATATTCATACGTTCCTAACAATGGCAACAACGAAATTGGTACTTATTGGAGTGAGCTACAAACACTGATTGCAAACATTGAGAATAAAACGGTTACTGATAAGAGCTACAAACTCATCAGTGATGATGGTAGTACTCGCATTTTTGAGATTACTGTACCTGTAAAAGTAGAAAAAGACAGCAATGGTAAAACTATCAATCTGAACGTGAATAAAGTTTGTAAGTTTACCGTATCTTATAACAATACTTCTGCTACTAACATCAGTATGGAAGCTACCTACTATGCTGATATAATTACGAATTACGAATTAAATTACTAATACCACTATGAAGAGATTTTTATTAAGCCTTTTGGCATTGGCTATACTTGTAGGGTGTAACAGTAAGGACGACAACACTCCTACGCCTGCAAAGCCTCTATCGGAGCAACAGCAAGTTTATTTGCCTACTAAAAGAGTAAAACGTATAAGCTGTACTTATATTGATGAAGGTACTACAAGCAACACTAATAGTCCTAACAGTTATTTAGAAGCTGAATTATACAACCAAACGTATACTTTACGTACTGCCGAATACCTATACGAATACGACAATATGGGTAGAATCAACAAGGTTACCATAAAACAAGGAGGAAAACCTGAAGATGTAAGAACTTTTACCTATAAGGACTATTCGGTAATAATTACCGCTCCTTATGATACCGAAGTGAATGGTCAATACGATATTCAAGCGGTAGAGTATGGACTAAATGCAGCAGGTAATACACTCGGGTTTGGTATGTACAACGAAAAACAACAACTCAAAAGTGTAGGTGACGAGATTATTACTTGGGAGAATGACAATATTACCAAAATTATTAGCAAAGATGATAGAGAAGGAAATAAAATTCTCGAAACTGTCTTAACTTATTACAACAATGAGAATAAGAACAAATTTAACGTTTTTTCTTTTGATTTCAGTAGAGAAAGCAGAAGTTTTATGAATTATTTCGAAATGCCTATCGCTTTGATAATTGGTGCATCTCCTAAAAATTTGCCTAAGAAAGTAGTAATTCCCTCTTCTCGCTACAATGGAGAAATAGAAAACAAAATCATAGAACTTGCTTACACTTTTGATAATGATGGTTTTGTGAAAAACATTAGCGAAAACGAGTATTTAAGAACTGGAACTTCAGTAGGAGCTTATTATCAAAATCCCTCTTATGGAGATATTGATGCTACAACTATGTCAAACACTTTGCAAGATCTTATGACTAAGATTGATAACGGAACAGTTACCGGTAAGAGTTATAAAGTCATCAATAACAAACAAAATGAGCGTGTAATTCAATTTACCATTCCTATAAAAGTAGAGAAAGATAGCAATGGTAAACCACTTAACCTGATAGTAGATAAAATCTGTGAATATACTTTCAGATATATCACTGAAAATAATCAGAAAAAGTTGTCGCAAATAGAAATGAATATAACATTCAAACCTCATTTAGTAACCCATTACGAACTCAATTACTAATAGACTTTGAAAGCAGAAATCAAATTGTCCGCCCTCACTGTGTGAGGGCGGACAATTTGCTAATTACTAAATTAGTCGTACTTTTGCCCCCTGAAACTAACAACAAATGCGAACAAGAAGTATAAAGAAAAACACTATAAACGTCGTAACCCTTGGGTGTTCTAAAAATGTGTATGACAGCGAAGTGCTGATGGGGCAACTCAAAGCGGGTGGCAAAGAGGTGGTGCACGAACAAAAGGGGAATATTGTGGTGATTAACACTTGTGGGTTTATCAACAATGCCAAAGAGGAGAGTATCAACACTATTTTGGACTATGTGCAACAGAAAGAAGCAGGATTGGTAGATAAGGTGTTTGTGATGGGGTGTCTCTCTGAACGCTATAAACCCGATTTGGAGAAAGAAATCCCTGATGTAGACCAATACTTCGGCACCAGTGAGCTGCCTGCACTTTTGAAAGTACTCGGTGCCGACTATAAGCACGAGCTCATAGGCGAGCGTCTCACTACTACCCCTAAGAACTACGCCTATCTCAAAATATCGGAAGGTTGCGATCGCCCTTGTAGCTTTTGTGCGATTCCGCTAATGCGCGGGGCGCACCTATCGACCCCTATTGAAGCTCTCGTAACCGAAGCGGAGAAGTTGGCTGCCAAAGGGGTGAAAGAACTTATACTCATCGCCCAAGATATTACTTACTACGGTCTTGACCTCTACAAAAAACGCGCCCTTGCCGACCTACTGCGTGCCCTCGTAAAAGTCGAAGGCATCGAGTGGATACGCATACACTACGCATTCCCTACAGGCTTCCCGATGGACGTATTGGAGGTGATGAAGACTGAACCTAAAATCTGTAACTATTTAGACATTCCGCTTCAACATATTTCTGACTCTATCCTCGCAAGTATGAAGCGCGGTACTACCCAAGCGAAGACCACCAAACTGCTGAAAAAGTTCCGCGAAGCGATACCTGAAATGGCTATACGCACTACCCTTATTGTGGGGTACCCAGGAGAAACGGAAGAAGACTTCCAAAAGCTTAAAGACTTTGTAAAAGGGATGCGTTTCGAACGTTTGGGTTGTTTTACTTATAGTCACGAGGAAAACACTACCGCCTATGCGCTCGAAGACGATGTGCCGGAAGAAGTAAAACTTGCACGTGCTAACGAGATTATGGAGATACAATCGCAAATATCGTGGGAGCTCAACCAAGAAAAGGTAAGCAAGACTTTTCGTTGCCTTATTGACCGCAAAGAGGGCACCTACTTTGTAGGTCGCACCGAGTATGACTCGCCCGATGTAGACAACGAGGTGCTTATCGATGCCAAAAAACATTACGTAAAAATAGGTGATTTTGCTACTGTAAAGATTATCGAGGCTACCGATTACGATTTGTATGGAGAGCCGTGCTAATTCGCAAATTATTACTACCTTTGCACTATGAAGAAATTTTTAATCGCCTGCCTCGGCAATATAGGGGCTGAATACGCCAACACACGCCATAATATAGGATTCCTTGTAGCCGATACATTGGTGAAAGACCATAATGCTTCTTTTACTACTCAGAAGCTTGGTGACCTCGCCGAAATTAAAGTGAAAGGACGTACTTTTATATTGTTGAAACCCTCCACGTATATGAACCTCAGTGGCAAAGCGGTACGCTACTGGATGGAAAAAGAGAACATCCCTTTGGAAAACCTTTTGGTCATTTGCGACGATTTGAATATTCCGTTTGGCACTATCCGAATCAAAGGCAAAGGTAGCGACGGGGGTCACAACGGACTTAAAGATATTCAAGCCCAACTGAACACCCAACAATATGCGCGTTTGCGCTTTGGCATTAGCAGTAATTTTGAATCGGGCAAGCAAATAGACTATGTACTCGGTGAGTGGACTCCCGAAGAGCAAACCCTCCTCCCCGAACGCTTAGAAAAATGTGCCGAAGCCGTTCTTTCTTTTGGCTTAGCAGGGCTTAATATTACAATGAATACGTTTAATAACAAGTAACCCCTACCCCCTAATACCTATGTACACACATCACCTCATTCTCATTCTGCACCTCATTGCTGCCACTATTTGGGTAGGCGGACACTTAGTATTGGCTATTGGCTTTTTGCCAAAAGCTCTTAAACGCAAAGATTTTAGCTATATAGGCAATTTCGAGAAGACTTACGAGCCCATAGGAATGCCATCACTTGCCGTATTAGTCATTACGGGTATCCTAATGGCTTACGACTACAACGCAGGGTTGAGTTCTTGGTTTTCTTTCGCTACTCCTATTGAGCGCGTGGTATCACTAAAACTCATTTGTTTGCTCACCTCTATTTGTTTTGCTATTTCGGCACAAACGCGCGTTTTGCCCAAACTGCGCAAAGGTCAGCTCAACAAGTTACCCGAAATGGCGGTGCATATTATCTGTGTAACCCTCATAGGGGTAGTAATGGTAGTACTGGGTAGCTTAGTAAGAATAGGTGGAATACAATAATATTAAAGAGCTAACTAATAAACTTCCATTAGCCCTCTTTTCTTTAAGATTTAAACGCGGATTGTTTCTCTTCAAACTTCCCAACTGGTTAAATTCTGCTTTTACCCCTCTTAACTTTCCATTTTCACTCACACCTAAGGTTTTTATCTGATTCCGATTACAAACCAATTGTCGAAATCAGTTGTTATGGGTTACACCAGCTCTTTAAGTTGCATTTTTGTATCATAACAAAAAAAATCTCTCTTCTTTATACAGCTTCTTATCAGCTAACCCCACCCACTTTATTCTTATCTTTTGCTTGAATTACCTCTTCCGAACCTCTCCAATTTTCTAATTCTCTCATTTTCTAATTTGCTTATTTCCCACCCTCGATTGGTTTTAGTAACATTCTAAATCCAATCAGTGTTCGTTTAGTATTCAATTAATCTTCGGTTAGTCTCCATTGTAGACCCACTGTAGACCCACTGTAGACCCACTGTAGACCCACTGTAGACCCACTGTAAAACCTCTATTTGTTCATTTATTTTAAAATATGTAATATTGCACTTGTCAAAGAAAAAAGTATTTTGTTATAAACCTTTGATAAACACAATATAACAAATACCTAAACATTTCCTTTACTTTAATATTTCTTACAGTAGATAGAATTTGATAAATAAACGAAAAGAAATGATAACAACCCTTTAACTATAACACCCTACCTTTGCCCCAACGAAATAAGACATTTTCCATATAACTAAAATTCCAAAATTATGGATAGATTACATTCATACAAAACCAAACTACTGATGCTCGCTTGGCTGTTCGGGCTATGCGTAGGAGCACAATCCCTGTTTGCCCAAACAGTAAAAGGGAAAGTAGTTGATGAAGACAATATGCCTCTGATGGGTGCTACCGTATTGGAAGCAGGTACTAAAAACGGCGTAACCTCCGATTTCGACGGTAACTTCCAACTCAGCTTGAAGAACGGAAATGCTACCTTAGAAATTTCCTTTATGGGATATAAGAGTACCAAAGTGCAGGTGCAAAACCGCAACAACATCACCGTAAAGCTCTTGCCCGAAACCACCGAACTAAAAGAAGTGGTGGTGGTAGGGTATGGTACCCAAAAGAAGGAAACTGTAACGGGTGCTATTTCTTCTGTGAAAGGTAACAAACTCGTAGAAAATGCAGTTGCCAATGTCTCCAATGCGCTGGTTGGGCGTATGCCAGGGATTACCTCCACTCAGTCCAGTGGTGAGCCAGGTAGGAATGCTACCACTATTCGTATTCGCGGGGTGAGTACCTTCAATGCAAGTAGCCAAGAACCTTTGGTGGTAGTAGATGGTATCCAAAGCTCTATGAATGCGGTAAACGCAATGGATCCTTATGAAATTGAAAGTATCAACTTGCTGAAAGACGCTTCAGCTACAGCTGTCTATGGCGTGAAAGGCGCTAACGGGGTGGTGGTAGTAACTACCAAAAGAGGTCGCTCTGGCGCTCCTAAAGTGAGTCTTACTTATAATTTTGGTATGAGTCAGTTGGCTACTCAGTTAGACCTGCTCAGTTCTTATGATTATGCTCGTTTCCGCAACGAAGCTATTCGTAATGACAACGACCCTAGTAACTTCGATAAGCTGTTCAGTGAAAGCGGTTTCCATAACGAGTTGTGGAAGTTCAAGAACAATCGCGACTATACACCTCAAGAGGTGGAAGCGATGAACCTCACTCCTGAACAAAAACAAGCCCTACTGAATAGCCCAGCGCTATATTATACCAGTCATAATTATTTCAAAGAAGCTTTTGGCGGGGTATCTCCTCAAACGCAATTCAACTTAAACGTATCAGGGGGAAGTGAGAAAACGCGTTACTTTACTTCTTTGGGTTATTTCTATCAAGGAGGTACTTTCAAAGAAACTAACTACCACAACGCCGATGTAAACTCTAAATACCAGCGTTACAACTTCCGCTCTAACTTCGATTTTGAACTTACCGACCGCACCAACCTCACACTCGACCTTGCTGCTGTATCTTCAAAGGTAGGAGGTATTTTGGGTAGTGAGCAAGACGGCGATGTAAACAGCGAAACAGCCCGCAAAAAGTCGATGTTAGTACACATTTTGGCAAATACACCTTTTGCAGGTCCTGGTATTGTGGACGGACGTTTAATCGATGGATATGTAGATGGCGTAAATCCTTTAGTAGGCAAAGGAGGTACAGGTTATTCGGTGTTGTCCAGCTTGCTCTGGCGACCTTATCTTACTACCTATCAAACCGACTTGAACCTAAACTTAAAACTGAAACACAAACTCGATTATATCACTCAGGGTCTTTCTATTTCGGGTACTTTTTCTTACAACGATTTGTATAGAAAAGGTGTAAAAAGAGAACGCTCTATCCCTTCGTATAGCGTAACTCGCAATCCTAAAAACCCTGCTGAACTACTCTTCTTTGGTGGCAGACTCAAACACACTACCCTTACCGACCGCTTTAAATCTAGCAAGTGGCGTCGCCTCTATTTTGAAGTAGCTACTAACTACGACCGCTCTTTCGGAAAACACAATATCACTGCCTTACTTTTGGCTAACGGACAAAAAACGTATGACCCTGGTTTTGAGTTTAACGTGCCTGCTGGTATTATGGGGCTCGCAGGTAGGGTTACTTACGACTACGACCGCCGTTACCTTATTGAAGGTAATATGGGGTATAATGGTACCGAAAATTTCGCTCCTGGCAAACGCTTCGGGTTCTTCCCTGCCTTCTCATTGGGTTGGGTAGTTACTAACGAAAAGTTCTTCCCTAAAAACAATATTGTTACTTACTTAAAGCTCAGAGGTTCTTATGGCGAAGTAGGAAATGACCAAGTAGGTGGTCGCCGTTTTCTATACTTGCCTAGTACTTGGGGCTATGGCTATGAAGGTTACCGCAACGATGGTTATGGTGCAGGAGGTTACTATTTCGGTAGTAGTGATGGTACTACCAAAGACCCTTTCTATACTGGTGCTTGGGAAACTCGTGTAGGGAACCCCAATGTTACTTGGGAACGCGCCAAAAAAAGCAATGCAGGTATCGACCTGAATATGTTTAAAGATAGGCTTACTATCAATGCCGATGTATTCCAAGAAAAACGCGACAACATCTTGTGGAACAGAGGTACAGTGCCTGGTATTGTAGGTTCTGACCTTCCTGCGAGCAATATAGGTAAGGTAACCAATAAAGGTTACGAAATACAAGTGCACTGGGGCGACAAGATAGGTGATTTCACTTATGGTATCGGGGGGAATGTATCCTATGCTAAAAATAAAATTGACTACCGCGATGAGCCTAACAACCCTCACCCTTGGATGAATGAAACGGGCTATTCTATCGGGCAGTACAGAGGTTATCTCACCAATGGTTTTTACAACACTTGGCAAGAAGTAATGCAACGCCCTTATTCGCGTTTTGATGGCAATAAAGTACAACCTGGTGACCTCCGTTATGTAGATGTGAATGGCGATGGCGTTATCGACGAGAAAGACCGTGTGCCTATTGGTTATGCGAACTTCCCTCGCTATACTTTTGGGGCAAACCTCAATGTAGGTTACAAAGGATTTGAAATATCGGTGTTGTTCACCGGCACAGCTCAAGGTTCTATGCCTTTGGATTTCTATACACGCAACCCTTTCTATATGGGTACAGGGGCTGCTTTCCAACATCAGTACGACGGACGTTGGACGCCTGAAAAAGCCCAAAACGGCATTACCCCTACTTTCCCACGTGCTTCTATGCGCACCGGCGACAATATCAACGGATTGTTTAGCGACTTCTGGTTGCTCTCTACCGACCATATCAAGCTGAAAAACATAGAAGTAAGTTATCTCTTGCAAAAGAAAATGTGGTTGGATAAAGCAGGTATCTCATCGGTGAAACTATCGGTGAGCGGTAACAACCTCTATACGTGGTCTAAAATGCACGATGGTTACGACCCCGAACAACAAGATTCTAACGGCGCTGCCTCTGGATATCTCTACCCTATGACCCGCACTTATAGCGTAGGGCTCAACGTTCAATTCTAAAAAATACAACCAATGAAAAAGCTCATTTATACCACCTTAATCCTCGTCTTTTTCTCACAAGTATTTTCTTGTAAGTTAGAAGACCACTTCCTCGAAAAGAGTCTGGGGAGCGATGTGAATGTCGATTCTATCTTTTCGAGCAAACAGAAATCTCTCTCGGCTATTGCCCAAGCCTACGCTATGAGCCTGCAATCGGGTATTACCTTGCGTTACGACAACGGGCGCATTAGCGGGCTAAAAGCGGGAACGCTCTCTCACCTATCGGGAGAAGTGAACGATGTGAAATTCAGTTGGGAAGACACCTATAAAATTCAACGTTCTGGAATGGTAGCCAGCGATTCCGATGGCAAAGCACTTAGCTCCGATGGTTTTGTGTTCAACTACCAGTCTATCCGTCAGTGCTATTTGGTGATTGAGAATATCGATAAAGTCCCCGATCTTACTGAGGTACAAAAGAAAGGTATCAAAGCCGAAATGTATACCCTCATCGCCTACCGATATGAGGAGATGTTTAAACGTTACGGCGGGGTACCTATTATAGAGGGTACACTTTCAGTAGATTCCGACCTAAATATCCCTCGCGCTACCTTGCGCGCTACCTTAGACCATATTATTGCCCTTTGCAACAAAGCTATTAGCGACCTGCCCGATAGCTACAACGCTTCGGAAAAAGGACGTGTAACCAAAGGTATCCCAATGTGTATCAAAGCCGAAGCATTGATGTACGCCGCGCGTCCGCTGTTCAATAGCAATACGCCTTATATGAGTTTGGGTGGCAATAACAACCTGATTTGTTTTGGTACACACGATGCTTCGTTGTGGCAACAAGCCATAGAGGCTAATGAACAAGTGATACGCTGGGCAACTGCCAATGGTTATCAAATCATCAATACGGGCAACCCCTTAGCCGATTACGGTACAGCTGTAGCAACCCCTAACAACCGAGAAGTACTCCTCGCCTTTAAATCACAAAGCTTTATAGAGGCTTACAACCCTCACAGCCAACCAGGAGGAGCAAATTCTATGAGTTACTTGCAACTTACCCAATACTACAAAACTGATGGAACTGACCAAACGTGGACGGGTGAAAATTGGGAAAGCTACGCTACTTATGTGAATAAGTGCAACGAGTTAGAAGCCCGCTTTAAAGCCTCTGCAGCGATTGCAGGACAACAAGCGTGGAACAACCCAAGCTCGCATTATTGGTCAAGTGAGAGTTTGGCAAATGCTTCTACTTGGGAAAAGAGGGCAGGCAGTGAAGGCGCAGGACGCCGTGTGAAATTCTTCTATATGGCTGATACCCGCGATTGGTTTGAATTCCCTTTGTACCGTTTGGCTGAGTTCTATTTAAATCTCGCCGAAGCCTATAACGAAGCAGGCAATCCTGCTCAGGCTTTGCAAAACCTAAACGTTATCCGCTCGCGTGCAGGGCTACCCAATGTTACTGAAACAGGACAAGAGGCTTTGCGCAAAATTGTACAAAGAGAGTGGGCGGTAGAGTTCTACGAAGAGAATCACCGTTATTTCGATGTAAAACACTGGAAACTCACCGATATTGCTAATGGTATCATTGGAGGGGAAAAGAAAGGAGTAGTTTTTGAGTACGCTCCAGGAAAATCGGAAGGGTGGAATGCGTGGGATTACGCTTCTTATGCTGTGAAGCCTGTCTATACAGGGTATTGGGACAACAGTCAGTATTTAGAGCCTTTCCCTCAATCGGAAGTGAACAAAGGCTATTTGATACAGAATCCAGGGTACTAATAACCAATTAATAAAACAACTGAAATGAAATATAAACATAACATATTATTTTGTAGCCTTGTGGGCTGTATGCTTTGGGCAGGTGCTGTGCAGGCACAAAGCCCTCTGAACGTACCCGAAGAATTGTCTACGCTTTCTACCTCATCTGTAAAAGGAGAACAACTCTTAAAAATGCCCACAACTAACTTTACCAACAGTTTGTTTGGGGTGCTACCTGGGCTCACTGTATTGCAAGGCGGAGGAATGGACAATGCCAGCCTAAATATCCGCGGGTTGGGTTCTTACAACTACCCTTCGGTTACCTATTTTATCGATGGTTACCAAAGTGATTTTATACTGCTATCACCTTCCGAAATCGAGTCGATTACGGTTTTGAAAGATGCGGCTGCTTTAGCGCCATTTGGTATGAAAGGAGCGCACGGCATCGTGTGGATTACCACCAAACGCGGTGCAGAAGGCAAACCCGTGGTAGGGGTAGATTTCCAAACGGGCGTACAAATGCCTACGGTACTGAGCAAACCGCTATCGGCTACCGAGTATGCCCAGCTATACAACGAGGCTTACAGCAACGATGCAGGTGCTTGGACGAGCTTTTACAATATCCCTAACGATGTGAAATACAACACCGATTGGTACGACAAAGTGCTCAAAAAGTCGGCTTTGTTTGATAGACAAGATGTGAGCATACGCGGAGGCTCGGCTACTACCAAGTATTTTGTGCTATTAGGGCACGCTGGCAACAGTGGTTTGTACGCCTCTAAGAACGACGATTCGCATTCCAGCGGAAGATTCGACCAATATCTCGTAAAGGCAAATTTAGACTTCAGTATGCTCAAAATATTTGAAGGAAATGTAAATATCAACGGGCGTATAGAAGACCGTAAATCGCCTAATTACAACGAGTATAAGCTCTGGCAAAACTTGGCGAGCTACCCTAATATCATTTATCCGGCGCAAAACCCCAATGGGTCGTTCCCTGGTACAGCTATCCACCCCGATAACCCTTACGCTTCTATCCGAGCCTTAGGTATCAAAACCCTACACGACCGCACTTTAGGGGCTAATTTCAACCTAAAAGAGAAATTAGACTTCATCACCCCTGGTTTATACATACAACAAGGCGTATCGCTCAGTTCGTGGACACGAGGCACACGCATTGTAAGTAGAGATTACACTCGTATGTTCAATGGGGCAGCACAAACCACTCATCGCGATAGCAACTACAAAGTAGACGACGACTGGGGTACCAACCAATGGAACCGTTTGCAGTTTCTGTTGGGTGCAGGTTATGCCCGTGAGTTTGGACAAAACACTTTCCAAACAGCGGTAAATTACCTTCAATACGTTTATAATATAGACGATAATCTCAACGGAAAAGCGGGTTTGAACAACAACTACGCCTATCAGAACATCGGCGGACGTGTGTTCTACGATTGGAACAAACGCGTATCGGCTGAATTTGGTTTTGCCTTCGGTGGCTCGGATAACTACAAGAAAGGCAATCGGTTTGGTTTTTATCACGCCCTTTCAGCAGCCTATCAGGTTTTCAATGAGCAACACCCTTCGGCGAATGCCAATATCAATCGGTTAAAATTGCGCGCTTCGGTAGGTAGTACCGGTAACGATGTGTACAACGAAGGTCGCTACTTATACGAACGCTATTACGGTTCTTACGGAGGAGGCGGTTTTGCCACAGGAAACGATGACCCGTCGTGGCATAGTGCTATCGGACTAAAATACGTGCCTAATGAGCATATATTTGCCGAAAAAGCCTATAAGTACAACATAGGCGTGGAAGCTAAATTCTTCAACAAATGGGATGTGATGATAGAGGCTTTCCTCAACAAACACGAAGGTATTATCACCCCTGATTACAGTATTTCAAGTGTTTTTGGGGCTACCCCTCCCTATAAAAATATAGGAAAGGTAACTAACCGAGGTTTTGAAGTGAGTACACTTTACAGCAATGCAGCAGGAAAACTCACTTATAGTATAGGCGCTAATGCTTCGTATGCTAAAAACAAAATAGACTATATGGCTGAGTACGATGCTACTAGCGAGAGATCAGCTCAAACAGGCAGACCTATCGGCACGCGCTTTGGCTATGAAGCTGCTGGATTTTACGACATAAACGATTTTGACAGCAATGGCAACCTGCTACCTTCACTCCCTAAACCTTCCTTTGGAAACGTTGCCCCTGGTGATGTGAAATACCGCGACCTAAATGGCGACAACCGTATAGACCCTGTCGATAAAACCGAAATAGGCAAAAGTTACCTCCCTACACTCACGTATGCTGGTACGCTCAACCTTGGTTATGAAGGGTTTGACCTTGGCGTGCTTGTGCAAGGAGTACAAGGCAGAGAAGTGAATTTATTGGACGATGCACGCCAAAAAACAGTTGCTTTCGAGAACAACGGCAATGTGTATGCTATCGCCAAAAACCGCTGGGCTTACTATCCTGCACAAGGCATCGATACCCGTAGCAGTGCCCAGTACCCTCGTTTGTCGTTATTGAGCAATAACAATAACACCCAGCCTTCCTCCTTGTGGATAAAGAAAGCTAATTACCTAAGAGTTCGCTACATAGAGTTAGGTTACAGCATTCCTAAACGAATGCTCGACGAGATAGGCGTTAGCAAATTGCGCATTTACGTGAATGCCACCAATCCGTTTACTTTCTCATCACTGCTTACCGATTACGACTTAGACCCCGAAGTACTATCGGGTTACCCTGCCCTCAAATCGGTTACTATGGGTGTGTCTTTAAAGTTTTAAACAAATGAACTACCGAAAATATATCGCTATGTTAAAGAGTAATAAACCGAGCAGAACAATCTTTGTAGTGAGCTGCATTGCGCTGATGAGTGCACTCATCGGGTGTAATGTGTTAGACACCAAAGAAGATATTTACGATACCGACGAGCAGATAAAAACCAATTACCAAGTGTTGTACGACTTTGGTTATGCTGCCTATACGCGTTTGCAAAACCGCTTTAATGCCATCGATGGCAATCTGTTTGCGGCAGTGAGCGACGAGGCTGAATATACGCTTTCGCCTTCAAACACTCAAGTTTTTAACGAAGGAAGCTGGAATAGCACCAACAACCCCGATAATACGTATGCTTACAACTACGAAGGCATACAAGCGGCTACTTATTTCTTGGAAAAATTCCCTAACTATGCTTCTTTCTTAAAGCAGAACCGCAACCTTATCACTCAAAACGACATCAACAACTACAATCGCGATGTGAAGAGCATAAGGGCTTTGCGCTTTGAAAACCGTGTGTTGCGAGCTTATTTCTATTTCGAACTACTGAAACGCTACGGAGGGGTGCCTCTTGTAAAAACAAGTCTTTCCGCCGATAGTAACACGCTTTTGCCTCGCAACACAGTGGACGAGGTAGTGAACTATATTGTGAGTGAAATCGATGCTTCCAAAGATAGCTTGATTACCAATTGGGGAAGAGATTTTGATATTGGCTTAGACGGGCGTATTACCAAAGGTGCTGCCTTAGCCCTCAAATCCAGAGTGTTGCTTTATGCGGCAAGTCCGTTGTACAACCCCACTAACGATGTGAACAAGTGGAGAGCAGCTGCTAGTGCTGCCAATGAGCTCCTCAGCTTAAATCTCTACAGCCTCGACAATAGCTACCGCGATTTGTTCCTCGGCGACAGAAGTGCCAAAAGCTCTGAAACCATTTTTGTGATTCGCCAAAGCGCCACCAATGATTTGGAAAGGAAAAACTACCCCATTGGCACGGCAGGAGGTAACAGCGGCATCACGCCTTCGCATAATTTAGTGAGTGCTTATGAGTACAAAGGCACCCCCGACCCTAATGATATATACGCCAATCGCGACCCCCGACTCGGCTATACGATAGTAACCAACAACAGTCAATGGAACGGACGCACAATGGAAATATACGCAGGTGGTGCTGACAACTACAACGCCAAAAACGCTTCACGCACGGGCTACTACCTCAAAAAGTTTTTGAATGACAACCTCGATTTAGTGCAAGATGAGAAAAGACTCCGATCTTGGGTAGTTTTCCGCTTGGCTGAAATTTACCTCAACTATGCCGAGGCGATGAACGAAGCCTACGGACCTGATGCCAACAATGGTTATGCTCTCACTGCCAAAGAGGCTATCAATTTGGTGAGAGGCAGAACGGGTGTGGAAATGCCTGCGATTACTACGGCATCAAAAGAGGAGTTCAGAGAGAAAGTAAAACACGAACGCCGTATAGAACTCGCTTTTGAAGAACACCGCTATTGGGATTTGCGCCGCTGGAAAGAGGCTGCTACCGTGCTCAATCAGCCACTTACGGGAGTACAAGCTACCAAAAACGGCAATAATTTCAGCTATCAAGTAAAAGAAGTAGAAAAGCGCACTTTTACCGAAAAGATGTACTTCTACCCTATTCCTCATAGCGAAATCAATAAATCTAACGGAATTGTAAAACAAAACCCAGGTTGGTAGTGACGAGTGACGAATGACGAATGACGTCGCTACACTGTGCACCGTTTCTTGAAAAAAAATAACTGAATAACAAACCTCATTGCTTTTGCGGATTCCCTCCCCCTCCCCCAAGGGGAGGGGGTGAGGACAAACTCTTATATATGAAAACAAAAAACATTACATTATTGCTACTCCTATTCGTAGCCTTCATCGCTTGTAAAAAAGACGATGTGTTTGAAGACCCTGGTATAAACAATATCTATATGCCACAAGCCTCCTTGAACAACGGAGGTAATGAATACAATGTACCTTTCGGCGGAAACTCCGAGAACTACACATTTGACGAGACTACCAAGAAATTGAAAATAGTGCTCGGCGTGAAAAATTCAGGTCTCTCTACCGATGGATTTGCTGTAAAAGTAAAAGTAGACGCACAAGCCACTAACACTTATGTAGAAAAGTACAAAAACGACGAGAAAAAACCTGCTGTAGTACTGCCCGAAGGCTCTTACACTTTGCCTGAAAGCGTAAGCGTTGCCTCTGGTAAAAGTGAAGAATCGTTTTACTTGGACATAGATGTGCAAAAGCTCCTTACCGACCACCCCGATTACTACAAGAATCGCATTGCTTTGGCAGTAAGCATTTATGGCAATGAGAGAATCCTCCAAAACAAAGCGACTACTATTGTTGTGATTGACGGGGCGAAGTTCTTGCCTACTCCACCTGAACCTCCTAAGCCTCCTGTGGAAAATATGATTAAAAAAGACGCTTGGAAGATTCTAAAACAAAGTATAGACGGAAAAATTACAACCGATGCTAAGATTAATATCGTAGATGGAAATATCCAATACTCATCTGGTAAAGTGGGTGGTAAGTTCAACCACGTGATTTACCAACCCGTAAACGTAGAAAAAGGACAGACTTACACTTACGATATGCACGTGGAAATCAAAGGGCAAGCGTGGGGTTGGATACAAGCGTATGTGAGTGAACACGAACCTGAAGAAGGCAAAGACTTCGGCGATGGCAAGGTATTAGAGCTCCAAAACAACATCACCTCTCCTATGAGTGGTTCATTTGCCGAACTTTCAGCTATCCAAGACCAAAAAACCTATACCGCTGGTAAAACCGGTACGCTATACTTTGTAATAAAGATAGGTAGCTGGGACAACAACTTTGAGGATTTAGCCCTCTCTGATATCGTATTCAAGAAAGATAACAGTCCTAAGCCTCCTAAACCTGCTGTAGAAACCAGCATCAAGAAAGACGCTTGGAAAATACTGTTACAAGGCATCAATGGAGGTCTTTCAGAAAAAGCCGATATCACCATTACCGACGGTAATATTCATTACACCTCAGGTACCGAAGGCAAGAAGTTCAACCACGTGATCTATCAACCTATTGAAGTAACTGGAGGAGAAACTTATACTTACGATATGACGCTCACCGCCAAAGGCAAAGCGTGGGGCTGGATACAAGTGTACATAAGTCAGTGGGAACCTGAAGAAGGCAAAGACTTCAACGATGGTAAAGTATTTGATCTATCAGGAGAAATCAAAACGCCTAAAAGCGGACCGATGTCGGAATTAGCTTCAGGTGAAAAGACTTATACCGCTACTAAAAGTGGTAAGCTATACTTTGTGATAAAGATAGGTAGCTGGGATAACAATTACGAAGACTTGACTTTTTCGGATATCTTTATTAAAAAAGCGCCTTAAAAAGAAGGTGATTGAGGTTATCTAAAAGTTATAATAAAGTCTCCCAAGCCCATTACAAGAGAAAGAGCTGTAATGACGCAAAAGAGATAATTAAGACTTTTCAGACACCCTGATAATACCAAAGAGTAAACATTATTAATTAAATAAAAAACATATGAAAAACGCAACAACCTTTAGTTTTATTACAATGCTATTGTGTGGTCTTACTGCCTGTGACAAATCGGGAGGAGACGCTCCTATTGAAGACAACCCTATGCCTGAAACCCCTACTGAGTGGGTGTTAGACTTCCAAGACAACTTCGACGGGAATGCTTTGAACACAGACAATTGGGCAGTGTACGACAATGAGTACCTCGAAAAAGAAGGCAAACTCAAACCCGAGAATACGCGCCGTACTTATGCCATAGAAGTGAAAGACGGCTTCTTGAATTGCCTTATCGACAGAGATTATAAACGCGAAGGAATGTTTATAACAGGTGGAATAGCTCATAAGAAGAACTACAAATACGGCAAGTTTGAGTTCAGAATTCGTATGGACGAAGACCCTCATAAGTCTTCTAGCGGTTTAGGACTTACTTGGCCTGAGAGTGAAAAATGGCCTGACGATGGCGAAAACGACATCTATGAAACAAATCACGAGGACAACGCTTGGAATACCTATATCCATTACGCAGTATCTGGTAAAGATCAACAGTACCAAAAGAGCTTCCACTACAACAAAAGTGATTGGCATATTGTGGCAATGGAATGGGCTCCTGAGTACATAAAGATTTACATCGACGGTAAACTCGAATGGACTCTTAAAGATCCCGTAGCAATGGCTAAATCACCTCACCATTTATGCTTCCAAACTGAAAAAGACATTAACAAACCTTTCACCAAACAACTCAAACTACAAGTAGATTGGGTAAAGGTATACAAATATGTACCTAAAAAGTAAATGAGATATCCATACAAGTTTCTTCCCTTTCTCATCGGTATGCTCCTATGGCTTGCTCACCCCATCTATGGGCAAGCCATTAGGGAGCATATATTGTTAGATAACGGTTGGAAATTCAGCTTAGGGCACGCTACCGACCCTACTAAAGATTTGTATTACCGCGTGTATAACGACTTCTCCAAAACGCTCTCCAAAGGCATTAACTTTTCGAGCATAGACTACGACGATAGCGCGTGGCAAACCGTAGACCTCCCTCACGATTGGGCAGTAACTCTCCCTTTCAGTGAAAAAGGTGATTGGTCACACGGGTATAAAACCTTAGGCAGTACCTTCCCCGAGCACAGTATCGGTTGGTATAGAAAAACCTTTGACCTCAGCAAATCCGAAGCAGGCAAACGCATCGAACTGCAATTCGACGGTATTTTTAGGGACAGTCGGTGTTGGGTAAATGGCATTTATGTAGGGCATCACCTCAGCGGGTATACAGGAATAAAGTACGATATTACCGATTTGGTGCATTTTGGCAAACCCAACGTGATTACCATAAGGGTAGACGCTACCCAAAACGAAGGTTGGTTTTACGAAGGCGCAGGTATCTATCGGCACGTGTGGCTGAACTCTTACAGCCCTGTTCACTCTTCCCCCGAAGAGGTTTTTATCTATACCAAAAGCATTGGCAAACAAGCCGAAATGCACGCCGAAGCCACTGTGCATAACCGAGAAACAAGCTCACAAACTTTTCAGGTGGAATGGACTATTCTTAACCGTGAAAAGAAAGTAATAGCTACTCACAAATCTGCAAATACTACTTTTGCTCCTAACGAAAAAGTAACTGTAAAGAGTAACCTTAACATTTCTAATGCCCAGCTTTGGGACACTGAGCACCCCTATCTGTACACCTTAACAACGAAAATCATTTCCAACGGAAAGACCACCGACCTTATTCACACCCGCTTTGGGGTACGCACTTTTAGTTATCAACCCGACGGCTTTTACCTCAACGACAAAAAAATGAAAATAAAAGGCGTGTGCGTACATCAAGACCACGCCGGAGTAGGTACTGCACTATTAGATGAATTGCAGTATTATCGTATCGGGTTACTCAAAGCGATGGGCGCCAATGCCTACCGCACTGCCCATCACCCTCATAGCCCTGCCGTGTTACAAGCCTGCGACAGTTTGGGTTTATTAGTGATGGACGAAACCCGACTCTTAAACAGCGGACGAGAATACCGTCAGCAGTTTGAAGACCTTATCAAGCGCGACCGCAATCACGCTAGCGTTTTTATGTGGTGTATCGGGAATGAAGAAGAAAAAATACAAAGCACCGAAACTGGAGAGCGCATCGCTCGTACATTAGTGAGCTTACAACGGCATTTAGACCCTTCACGCGTGAGCACTTATGGCGCCAACGTAGGTAATGAAAATGAAGGCGTGAGTGCTGCCATACCCGTACGAGGCTTCAATTACAACCTCTATGGACTTACCGACTATGAAAAAACACACCCTAATCAACCTATCATCGGTACCGAAGTAGCCAGCACCGTGGGTACTCGAGGGGTGTATCTGCCGGAAATCGTACTTGACAAAGCAGGGGGTTACAGTGGTCATTTTGTAGCTGATACCCTACGCGCTTATCTGCTCGACCAAGACAAGAGTTACCCGAGTTGGGCATCACAAGCACAACAGTGGTACAGCACGACTGCTAACGACTCTCGTTTTATGGGCGGTTTCGTATGGACGGGCTTCGACTATCGCGGAGAACCTACCCCTTTTGCGTGGCCTAATATCAGTTCGCATTTTGGGGTAATGGACGTGTGTGGTTTCCCTAAGAACGTGTATTACTACTACAAAGCCCATTGGAGTGAATCGCCTGTATTGCACATAGCCCCTCATTGGAATCTGAATCTGCCCCAAGACACTGTGGTAAAAGTGTGGGTATATAGCAATACCGAAGAAGTGGAACTTTTCTTGAACGGAAAGACGCTCGGTAAACAAAAAACACCTGCTTTTGGACACTTATATTGGGAAGTACCTTACGTAAAAGGCACGCTGAAAGCCGTAGGCACTAAGAATGGGAAGCGGATTACCTCCGAAATAACTACTACCGAAAAACCCTTTGCGATTGTGCTTTCTCCTCATAAAACACAACTGAAAGCCGGTAAGCAAGATGCCGTAGTAGTGAACGTGAGTGTAGTAGATAAAAAAGGACGTGAAGTACCCGATGCCGATGCTCTTATACAGTTTCAGCTTACAGGAGATGCTCGCATTATAGGAGTAGGAAACGGCGACCCCAGTTCGCACGAGAAAGATACTTTTGCGGAAGGAGAGCGTGTAGAGCGCAAACTTTTCAATGGCAAATGCCAAGTGATTATCCGCTCAGGTGAAAAAGGCGGAAAGGTACAACTACGCGCTACAAGTAACGGACTGAAAGAGGCGGTGGTGAGAATGAATTAAGGTAAAAGGTAAAGCCAGAGAGGGTTCACAGCTGGGTACGTCAGTAAAAAGTAAGTTAAAGCTTGAACGAAAAATAAATAAAGGGAAAAACTGACTTAGAGTGAAAAGAGAGAGAGCATATTGCTGTATTGACAAATATTTTATAACTTTGTGGTGTGAATTAGGAAATGAGAAAATGAGAAAATGAGAAAATGAGGGAATGAGAAAATGAGGGAATGAGAAAATGAGGGAATTGGTAAATGGGGAGTGAGGTTGTGTTAGAGGAATGAGGCTGTGCCTTGTAATCCAGCGGAAAGAATTAACTTTGCCAAAGGTGCGAGCCGCACAGGCAGTCGTAGCACGACGGGCGGAGAAAATTAGCAGATTAGAGAATTAGCAAATGGGGGAGGGTTGAGTCGTGCGGAAGAAAACGGAGAGTTTCGGAAGAGGACTGGGAGAAGTTTTGATGAAAAAAGGGTGTAAGGAAGGTGGGGTTAGCTTATAGAGAGCTTATAGGAAGCTTATACGAATCTTGGACGATTGGTATAGAAAGGTTGTATACGTAGTTGACTCATAGTATGATACAGCGATGCAAAAAATGGTAAAAACGAGGTTTCGAGACGAAAGAAAGAGAATCCTCACCCCGACCCTCTCCCAAAGAGAGGGGGATATAGCGACGGAAAGAGAATAGGCAGGTTGGGATTAGAAAATTTGAAAATTAGCAAATGGAGTGGGAGGTTCTAGGACTTAGGTCATAGGCACTAGGGGGAGTATAACGAAAAAGGGGGAATGTAGTGATGGGAAAGATGAAGGTAATGTGGTGAAAACATCTCCTTATATACATACTCGGTTGTTGCCGATAATCCCGAAAGAAGACTTTCTGCCAAAGAGTATTTTTATAATAGAAAATGCTTTGGTGTAGGAATTGAAATGAACAGTAAGTAATCTTAAAAACAATTATATATGAAGACAAAAGCATTTTTAGCAATGTTGTTATTGGTGATAACAGCTTGTGGTTGTTCTAAAACAGAAGAGGAAACAACATTTCCTGAGGCTGTAATGGTTAAGAGTTTTGCGACTGTAGCAAATACTCCTGAGCATAGTTTTGTGAATTTTGCCCTTACCCAAGATGGTTACCGAGTTGTGCAAAATAAAGAAGCCCTACAAGCGCTCTTTCCTAATACTGACCTCAGTACTATAAAGGAATTTAAGGATATTGATTTCGGTACTCAGACTCTTATCATAGGAAGAAAAGGGCTTTCTGAAATGGCACAGGCGAAATGTAGGTTTAGCAAGAAAAACAATAATAGCTACGTGCTTACAGTAGACCTCGACTTACTTGGACTATTTGAACCAGTAGTGTTATACTACGGTGCGGTAGTACAAAAACTACCTGAAAACGCTACTGTAACCGTAGAAGTGTTGCCTCTTGAAGTGAACAAAGATATTTAGGCACGAGGTCGTAGCAAGACAGGTGGGAAAATTAGAGAATTAGGAAATTTGGAAATGAGCAAATGAGGGTGTGAGTCACACGGGATTATTAGCAGGTTTGTTGGAGGGACTCTGAGAGGCTCATCCGAAGAACCTGCCTGCTTTCTGTACGATTGAATTTCGTAAGACAAATAAAAACACGACTTATAAAAATAAAGCATTATGAAAACAAAAACGTTTTTAGCACTACTGTTATTGGCAATAGTGGGGTGCGGTTGCTCAAAAAAAGAGACTTCTCCACAAGAAGATTGTGAGTGCAATAGTCCTACTGTTTGGACTATTAAAGAATCTCTTGAAGAAGAAATAAGTTATGCAAACAATCAAAATACTTATTATCCTAACACATTTTGGATAGGCAAGGGATTTCATTTTTTTATAGTTTGCAATGAGGATATTTTACCTCAAAAAATAAGAGATTTAAAATATAAGGAAGAGGGCACTACTATAAAAGTAAAAATTCAAGGAGAGGTAAAAACTCTTTGTAAAAAATGGATTCACCCAGCAATTTATAGTTATAATCATATCACTTTAACTAAAATAGAAGTGTTATAAAACGACTCTCATAAAACAATAAGTAATAAAAAAGACTATTACATATGAAAACAAAAACGTTTTTAAAACTTGTTACCTATTACTTGATTTAAAATGAACATAACCCTACATAAAACACTAAGAAGTGCTTTGTTTTTAATGCTTTGCCTAAGCAGTCTGCTATGTTTGGCACAAGCAAATATAACGGTAAGCAAAACCCACCCGCGCTATTTTGAAAAAAATGGTGCGACGTGGATTCCTATTAGCACCAATTATCTACCATCGCATAATTTTGAAGAGGTAGAAAAGTACTTTAAACACTTTGCCGAGAATGGCGGAAATGCAATGCGCATCTGGATAAGCACTGAGTTCTTAGAAATAGAAGACCAAAAAGAAGGCAAGTACAATCCCGAGAAGTTAGCGCGTATAGAACAGTTGCTACAACTCGCCGAAAAGTATCATATTTACCTTAAATTCACCCTGCATCACCTGCGTACTATCTCTAATAACGTCTCACCTGAGGCTTCTTGGTGTAACAGCTATTCACTAGCTACCAAGTTCAAGAATGTAAGCGAGTATGTAAGTAGCAAAAAAGGCAAAAAGTCCTACTTAAAACGCCTCAGAGCGATTGCTAAAAAATGCCAAAACCACCCGTATGTATATGGGTGGGAGTTGTGGAACGAAATGGATTCAGCTGTACCCGAAGCAGAGTGGCTACCTTTTACCAAAGAGATGCTCGGTAAGGTGAAAAAGTTATGCCCTAATCAGTTGGTTACCCAAACCTTAGGCAGCATGCACGCCTCTTATATGGACGACTACTACAAGAAGTTAGCAGTAATACCTGACAACGAGTTTTTGAGCATTCACCGTTATTTGGACGAGGGCGACAAGTGGCATCAATACCCCATAGTAAAAGGAGCTGTGAGTGCTTTAGCAACCGATGCCGTAGCTATGGGCTTGACATTTACCAAAAACGACCCCAAGCCTGTTATCATCAATGAGATAGGAGCTGTAAACCCCAACCACGCAGGACCTTCGTCGCTTTATCCGAAAGACACAGAGGGCGTTTTGTTACACGATTTTATCTTTGCCCCTTTCTTTGGAGGTAGTGCAGGTTCGGGCAATACTTGGCATTGGGATCATTATATCGAGCCTAACCAACTGTGGTATCACTTTGGGCGTTTCAAAAACGCTATTGAAGGAATTGACCCCGTGAAAGAAGCGATGCAACCCTTCTATTTCAAAAGAAATACCGTAGCCTGTTACGGACTAAAAGGCAAGACAAAAACGATATTGTGGTGCAGAGACCTCGCTAACAATTGGAAAACAGAGTTGCGTGAGGGGCGTCCTGCCCAAATGAAACGAGATTTCGAAATACCACTCAACTTTATAAATATAAAATATACTCATTACAGTGTTTACGACCCTTGGACGGATAAATGGGAACGACATATGCCTATGTATGACGGAAAGGCATTGATTCCAGCCTTCAAGCGTTCGATAGTAGTGGTATTAGAAAACCCATAGCATCTTCCTGTCTTCTTTCCTTAGTTTTCTTACTGCCCTGATAGATGAGCAAAGGGCAAAATTATAAAAACAAAGCAATATGTAATTCTCATTTTAAGGGAAGGGTACAGGCAGGAAGGTGTTTTTTATAAAAACGTTAATGTATCTATGAGATATAGCAAACACATCTTTAAAACGCTTATTTCGTTACTTATGATAGGTTGCGCAACACCCGCTATCTTAAAATCTGATAATGAAAAACTCACCCAAAAGAGTTTCAGTGGCGATAAACACATAGAACAGCGTGTAGATTCGGTACTGCGTTTGATGACTCTTGAAGAAAAAATCGGACAAATGACGCAATTCTCAGCCGATTGGTCGGTTACAGGCCCTGTAATGGCTGATAAGTACCAACCTTACCTCGAAAAAGGCTTGGTAGGAAGTATTTTTAACGCTACTTCGGTTGCAGGTATACGAAATTTGCAAAAAATAGCGGTAGAACAAACGCGTTTGGGTATTCCTATCCTCTTTGGTCAAGATGTGATACACGGCTATAAAACTATCTTTCCCATTCCGTTAGCTGAGTCTTGCTCGTGGGATTTGACATTGATGCGCAAAACAGCTGAACTCGCTGCCCGTGAAGCTAGTGCCGATGGTATCAACTGGACGTTTGCCCCTATGGTAGATATTACCCGCGATGCTCGTTGGGGACGCGCAATGGAAGGCGCAGGCGAAGACCCTTATTTAGGAAGCCTCATCGCCGAAGCGCGCGTAAAAGGATTTCAAGGAGGTGACAATTGGCAAATGTTGAGTAGCCCTCACACGCTTTTAGCTTGTGGTAAACACTTTGCCGGCTATGGAGCTGCTGAATCAGGCAAGGACTATAATACAGCTGAACTCTCTATGCACACCTTGCGCAATGTATATTTACCTCCTTATGAGGCGACCCTAAACGCAAGGGTGGGCAGTATAATGGCTTCTTTGAACGAGATAAACGGAGTGCCTGCCACCGCCGACAAGTGGTTGCTTACTGAGGTGCTCCGCAAAGAATGGGGCTTTAACGGCTTGTTAGTGAGTGATTACACAGGTATTAACGAGTTGGTACGACACGGGGTAGCCAAAGATGATAAACAAGCGGCAAACCTCTCAGCCAATGCAGGAATAGAAATGGATATGAACGGGGCAACCTTTATTAAATACCTTAGTGCCTTAGTGAAAGAAGGCAAAGTAACCGAAGCTCAAATTGATAAAGCAGTAAGGCATATATTGGAAATAAAGTTCCTTTTAGGGCTTTTTGATGACCCCTACCGATACTTAGATGAAACCCGTGCCAAAGAAAATACTTTTACTGAGAAATATCTGAAAGTAGCGCGACAAGCTGTTGCTTCCTCAGTAGTACTCTTGAAAAATGAAGCTGAAGTGTTACCCATCAAAAAAGATAGCGGTAAAACGATTGCTGTAATAGGCCCTATGATGAACAACACAAGTGATATTAACGGCAGTTGGACGTGCTTAGGCGACGGCAAACAAAGCGTGAGTTTACTCACAGGGCTTACCGAGAAATACAAGGCTACAAACGTAAAACTTCTCTATGCCGAAGGCTGTGGTTTTACAACTATTTCAACAGAACAACTCAAAGAAGCGGTTGCTATGGCTCGCAAAGCCGATAGGGTATTAGTAGCCGTAGGTGAACAAAGTAGCTGGTCAGGAGAATCGGCGGTGCGCACCGACATTCGTTTGCCTCAAGCACAACGCCAATTGCTCGAAGCACTAAAAACCATAAACAAGCCTATAGCTATCATTACTTTTAGCGGACGACCGCTCGACCTTTCTTGGGAAAACGAGAATGTACAAGCTATTTTGCAAGCGTGGTTTCCTGGTACGCAAGGAGGCTATGGCATTGCCGATGTGATAGCAGGCGATGTGAATCCTTCGGGACACTTAACGATGTCTTTCCCGCGCAGTGTAGGGCAAATTCCTATTTACTACAACTACAAGAGCACAGGGCGACCTGTACATACAAACAATGAAGAAGTAGACCACCGCCCTCATTACAACGCAGGATATTTGGATAGTTCCATTACGCCTCTTTATCCTTTTGGGTATGGACTCAGCTATACTACCTTTGCTATTAGTAATGTGCATCTGAATAAAAAAAGTTTGAAACGTTATAACGATAGCATTATAGTAAATGCCTCTGTGCAGAATACAGGAACAACCGAGGGCGAAATAGTGGTACAACTCTATACCCGACAGTTAGTAGCAAGTGTTAGTCGCCCCGTAAAGGAATTGAAAGGGTTTCAAAAAATATCTCTCAAAGCAGGTGAAAGCAAACAAGTCCGTTTTGAACTGCCTTCCGAAGCTCTTGCCTTTTACGGTATCAATGGAAAAAAAGACACTGAGCCTAGCGAGTGCTTGCTGTGGGTGGGCTTACATTCTGCCGATAATAATAACGAACAACATTTTACAATAGAAGAATAACAAACCATAAAATAATAAACGATTATGAGAATACAACATACCCTATTCTTATTCATTTTTGCCTTGGCGAGTAGCCTCAGCATAGCGCAAACCCACAATTGGGAAAACTTAGCAGTAAGCAGTATCAACACCGAAAAAAGCCATAGCCACTATGAGCCGGCTGGGAAAATACTCCTCAATGGCAATTGGCAGTTTGCCTACTTCAAGCACCCTTCACAAGTGCCTGCCGATTTCTTTTTGGGCAAAGGCATTACCCAATGGGACGCTATAAAAGTGCCTTCAAATTGGCAACTGCAAAGCAACCGATATGACCCTCCTGTTTTTACCAATATCAAATATCCGTTTGAGATGAACCCTCCTTACACCCCTAAGGACTACAACCCTACGGGAGTGTATAGAACGCAATTCTCTTTGCCCAGCAAATGGAAAGGCGAACAAGTGTTCATTCACTTTGCGGGAGTGCAATCGGCGATGGAGTTGTTCATCAATGGCAAGCAAGTGGGCTATCACGAAGATGCAATGTTGCCTGCCGAGTTCAACATCACTCCTTACCTCAAAAAAGGCAAAAACGAGCTATATGTAAAAGTCTTGAACTGGTCGGACGGCAGTTATATAGAAGACCAAGATTTTTGGCGACTCAGTGGTATTTATCGCGATGTATACCTCTTTGCTACCCCCGAGTTGCGTATACGTGACTTTACAGTATATCCTCAGCTCGATGCGCAATACCGCGATGCTACCTTGCAGGTGCAAGTAGAGGTACAGAATTTAGGCGAAAAAGTAAGCGATGCCCTTGTGGTACAAACCACCCTTAAAGACAGTAAAGGCAATGTGATAGGCACTGAAAAAGCCTCTATTGCGGATATTGCTGCGGGAAAAGAAGCTACCGTTAGCTCCCAAATAGCCGTAAAAAATCCGTTGAAATGGACTGCCGAAACCCCTAACCTCTACAAAGTGGAACTCAGTTTGCTCACCGCCAAAGGCAAAGTGTTACAATCGTTTACTCAAAATGTAGGGTTCAGGAAAGTTGAACTAACAAACGGATTACTCCTCGTGAATGGCAAACCTGTGAAGTTTAAAGGAGTGAACCGTCACGAGTTCGACCCTTATAATGGTCGCACCATCACCCGCCAATCGATGATTGACGATATTATCCTGATGAAAACGCATAACATCAATGCGGTGCGCACCTCTCACTACCCCAATCAGCCTGAGTGGTATGCCCTCTGCGACGAATATGGATTATATGTGGTAGACGAAGCTAATATCGAGAGCCACGGATTGTGGGAGAGTGGCTACTATATAGGCGAACGCCCTGAGTGGCAAAAAGATATCGTGGAGCGCAATGTGAATATGGTTGCTCGCGACAAGAACCACCCTTGTATCATCTATTGGTCGATGGGGAATGAATCGGGTTGGGGCAAGAACTTTGATGCGGCTTACGAGGCTATAAAAGCTCTCGACCCTCAAAAGCGCCCCGTACACTACGAATCTAAAAATCCTGCTTATGCAGGCGTGCTCTCGCATTACGATATCATCTCTAATATGTACACCGAGCTCAACCACCTAAACAATCTCTTTACCGAAGACCCTAAACGTCCTGTGATTATCTGCGAATACGCCCATTCTATGGGGAACAGCTTAGGCAACTTCCGCAAGTATTGGGAGCTTTTTGCTACCAATGAGCGCTACCAAGGGGGTTTTACGTGGGACTGGAAAGATCAAGCGTTGCGTTGCAAAGATAAGAACGGCAAAGAGTATTGGAACATCATCAATCATATCGACAAGGCGAATGTGAACGACGGATTGGTAAATGCCACTGGCGTTCCTCAACCCGAAATGCACGAACTGAAAAAGGTATATCAGTATTTCAATATAAAAGATATTGATATCAACACAGGTTTGGTGCTCATCAGCAATAGCAACTACTTTGTAAATAGCGACGAGGTGTATTTGCAATGGGAACTTATCGAGAATGGTAAGCCTATCGCCAATGGGGTAATCAACGATTTGAACATAGCCCCACAAAGCCAAAGAGCCCTACAAATACCTTTCAAAACAAAATTAGTACAAAACGGCAAGGAATACTTTATGAACTTCCGTTTTAAGAATAAAAAAGCTACTGCTTGGGCTTCAAAAGATTTTGAAGTAGCCAAAGAACAACTCGCCTTTCCTAACCGTGTTGAGAGAGAACTCACCAAGCCTTCCGATAAAAAACTAACCTTTACTGACGAAGCGACAAACTTCACCGTAAAAGGCGACGATTTTACAGTCGTATTCAGCAAAAAAACGGGCGGTTTAAGTCAATTTACGCATAAAGGGAAAAACCTACTTTCAGAAGCGATGGTGCCCTCTTTTTGGCGTGTGCCTACCGATAACGATGAAGGTGGTTTTGAACACTCTTATGCCTCAGCTTGGCGCAAAGCGGGATTAAAAGAAGCTGCGGTAACAGCTACCGAAATGAAAGCTACGCAAATATGGGAAACCCAAGTGAAGATAGTAACACACAACCGCATTGAAACCAAAGCGGGCAATATCAGCCAACAAGTAACTTACCTCATCAATGGAGACGGACGTATAGATATCAGCACAAATGTGGAAGTACCTGCCTCTATGCCTCCTTTGGCAAGAGTGGGAATGCTCCTAACGCTCGACAAGAGTTTTAACAAAGTGGAATGGTACGGCAAAGGTCCTTATGAAACTTATGCCGATAGAAAAGAATCGGCTTTTGTGGGTATTCACAGCGGTGCAGTAAAGGATATGCACTTCCCTTATGTAATGCCTTCTGAAAACGGCAACCATACCGATACCCGTTGGCTCAAACTCCTTTCGGGTACTACCGAACTGTATATCAGTGCTCCTAAACTCTTTAATTTCAACGTGCAAGACTATTCAGACGACGCGCTGAACCAATCCAAAGAAACCCAAGAACTGCGCCGTGGAGACCACACTTATTTGCACATCGATGAGGCTCAAATGGGTGTAGGAGGTGACGACAGTTGGTCGCCACGCGTACATAAAGAATTTTTGCTCAACCAACCGTATTATCATTACGAATTTAGCATTCAGGTAGGGGGGAAATGAGAAAATTTTGAAATTTGAAAATGGGGAAATGAGAAAATGAGGAGGTGCCAGTTATACAGGCAGTCGTAGCACGACGGTTAATTATTCAAATCAAGGCTTTACCCCGTGGAGTAACTTTTTGGAACATTAACTTTGCCAAAGTTTGAAACTTTGGCAAAGTGTATACCGCAAAAGTGATTTGAATAGCAAATGGGAGGATTGAGTCATACGGAAGGAAACGGAAAAGTTCGGAAGAGAGTTGAGAGGAATTTTGGTGAAAAAAGACTGTAAGGAGGGTGGGGTTAGCTTATAGAGAGCTTATAGGAAGCTTATACGAATCTTGGACGATTGGTATAGAAAGGGTATGTAAAAAGTTGATTAATAGCACAATACAACAGTGTCAAAAATGCCAAAAATAGGGTTTCGAGGCGAAAGAAAAAGAATCCTCACCCCGTTCACATACTCTCCTATTCGGAGACTTCTCCCAAGGAGAGGGGGAGTGTAGGGACGGAAAAGGGGAAGAAAAATTAGAGAATTAGCAAATTTGGAAATGAGAAAATGGGGAGGTGTGAAGTATTAGGTCATAGGTAATAGGGCGGAGTATGAAGGAAAAGGGGGAGAGAATTTAGAGAATTAGCAAATTTGGAAATGAGAAAACTACTCTACATAATATGGGCGTTATTTCCTGCGTTGCTCTCAGCGCAGGACTGGGCGTATCTATCCAAAATCACTACCCACAACGGATTGGTAAGCAATGAGGTTACCAGTATGCTGCAAGACTCAAAAGGTTTTATATGGATAGGCACTGATGACGGTTTGCACAAGTTCGACGGCTATGATATCACTGTGTATAAGCACAATAGCACCCAGAAAAACAGCCTAGCAGGGAACTCTATCAGGTGTTTGTTTGAAGACAGTCAGCACAACCTTTGGGTTGGCTTAAAAGGCGAAGGACTCAGCAAACTGAACCTGCGCACGGGTATCTTCACCACCTACAAACATCAAAAAGGGAGTAATAGCCTTAGCTATAACGATGTAGCGGGCATAGTAGAGGACGAAGCGGGTATGATTTGGATAGCCGTAGACCGTGGCGGACTGGATATGCTCAACCCAAAAACAGGAGTTTTCACTCATTACGACATTCGAGAAAAAGGCACTTCCCAACCCCTGAACAACGCCCTTACGGGTATGGTAGCGACCAATGGCACGCTCATACTCAGTTCGTGGGGTGGCGGGGTGTACAGTTTTAACCGCAAGGAAAAACAGTTTGAGCTACACCCTTATTGGCATACAAACGACACTGATGAGAAGGTATGCAAGCACATTTTCAATCTCTACAAAGACCCAGAAGGCACTGTTTGGGTATCATCGGCTCACGGTGGTTTGTATAGCTTAAATGAAAAAACGAAAAACTACCAACGTTATGCCGTATGTGACGCGACCCATTGCACGCATAATGTAAATGTGCTTTCGGTAGCCGATGACGGTCAGCACAACATTTGGATAGAGACCAACGAAGGCATCAAACTCCTCAACAAAAACACTCACACCATTACCGACTTGCAAAACCCGCAACTCGCTAATGAAAGTGTGAATCACATCTACCGAGATAAAAGTCAGCTGATGTGGGTGAGTACCGCCTCAGGGATTTACTATTTTAGCCCTACCCCTGCCCAATTCAAATGGGTGAGGTACAAGAATTTTCTTTCGGAAAAACAAGTGCGCGCTATCTTTAAGGACAGCAAAGGCAACCTCTGGATAGGAGGCTTAAACCATATTGATAAACTCAATCCCGACAGAAAGACACTCACTGCTTTTAGCAACCAATCCTACAACCCTAATACTCAGCTCTATCAGGCTTTTTGTGAAGATGCCGAAGGCAATATTTGGATAGGTAACTACGCCAATTACCTCATTAAGTACAACCCTTCGTCCAACAGTTTTAGTCAAGTACCCATTCCAGTGTCTACCGGTACGAACTACACCTACCGCAACGTTTATCAAATTACCAAAGATTGGGATAATTCCTTTTGGCTTGCTACCGAGTTGGGGGCAATCAACTACCAGCCCGCTACGGGGGTTTTTACCCCGCTATTCGAAAGTAAAAACATTATCTACCCCGAAGATAAAACCCACGTAATTCACCGCGACCAAGACCTTCTTTTGTGGATAGGCACCGAAAAAGGCTTGCGTTGTTACACCCGCGACCTAAAACTCAAACACACCTATACAGCCCTAAAAAACAACACACACGCCCTGAGCAACGACTTTATTACGGCTATTCACGAGAGCAAGGACGGCTCCTTGTGGATAGGCACCAAAGGAGGGCTACACAAGTTCGACAAGAAAACCGAACGCTTTGAACTCATTCGCCGTAAAGGCACCGACTATGGTGACCCTATTTTCGGTTTGGCAGAAGACAATAAGGGCAATCTGTGGATGAGTACCCCTTCGGCAGTACTGAAATACACCCCAAAAAACCAACAGTTTCAGGTGTTCAACGAGTACGATGGCTTGCAAAATTCGGGTTTTCAATTAGGAGCTTTTGCACAAGCCAAAGACGGCGAACTGCTTATTGGAGGAAAAGACGGTTTTAATACTTTCTATCCTCAACAGCTTACCCTTAACCAAACCCAACCCAAAGTAGTAATTTCCGATTTTCAAATATTCAACAAATCGGTACGACCAGAAGAAGGCGGGGTGCTTACTGAGGTAATAGATGAGACCCAAAGCATTCACCTCAAACATTGGCAATCGGTAATATCGTTCCGTTTTTCGGCATTGAACTACCGCGCTTCTTTCAAAAACCAATACGCCTATATGCTCGAAGGTTTCGACAGCGATTGGATTTACGACACTTCTGAGCGCATCGCTACCTATACAAACCTCAACCCAGGTACTTACATTTTTAAAGTAAAAGCCACTAACAACGACGGGGTGTGGAGCGAAAAACCTACTACTGTTAAGATAATAGTAGCCCCTCCGCTTTGGCGAACAACTTGGGCTTATATCCTCTATGCCTTGCTGGGAGTGGGCTTGCTTGTGCTTATCGTGAAGTATTACACCATCAAGGAAAGAGACAAGCAGAACCTGCGTATCTCGCAATTGGAAGCACAGCGTATGTACGAAATCAACGAGATGAAAACCAACTTTTTCTCTAACATCTCTCACGAGTTCAAAACACCGCTTTCGCTGATTGTAGGTCCGCTAAACCAAATGGTAGATGATGAGAATTCTCCTAAACAGCACAAAGAGAAATATACAATGATGTTGCGCAACGCCCAAAAACTGATGCGCCTCATCAACCAATTACTTGATTTTAGAAAGTTAGAAAAGAACAAATTAGAGCTGAATTTGCAATACGACGATGTGGTGAAATTTGTGAAAGGAGTGAGTGAAACCTTTGCTTATCTCGCTTTAGAAAAACAAATACAATACACTATCAAGAGTACAATGCCCAGCTTGTGGATGCCTTTTGATGCCGATAAATTAGACAAAATTCTCTACAATCTCATCGGAAATGCCTTCCAATATACCCCCGAAAAAGGCGCAATCACGGTGCTCATTGCCACTGTGATGCAAAACCAACAGAAGTTTTTGCAAATAAAGATAGCCGATACAGGCATTGGCATCTCCAAAGAAGAACAAAAACAGCTCTTTACCGCTTTCTTGCAAGGCAAACGCCAAAAAGAACTCCACAACGAGGGGGCTGGCTTAGGGCTCGCCTTCACCAAAGACCTCGTCGACCTACACCAAGGACATATAGAGGTGGAAAGTGAAGAAAAACAAGGGGCTACCTTCACGGTATTGTTGCCTATCTTAGATGTGCCACAACTCCACGACGAGGCGTCTATCACCTTGCAACAGATAGACACTACCCAAACGGTAAGAGAAATAGCTCCACAAGAAAATCCGACCGACAAGGAAGAGACTATTTTGGTAGTGGAAGACAACGACGATATGCGCGATTATATACAGCACATTCTCAACGAGCATTTCCACGTACTATTGGCACGCGATGGCGAAGAGGGCTTAGAATTGGCAATCGCCCACATCCCCGACCTTATCGTATCGGATATTATGATGCCTAAACGCGATGGCATTTCAATGGTAAAAGAACTGCGTGCCAACGAAAAAACAAACCATATCCCTATCATTTTGCTCACTGCCTTAGACAAGGAATCGCAAGTGGTAGAGGGCTACAGTTTGGGGGTGGAAGACTATATTACCAAACCTTTTTCGGCTAAAATCCTCAGCAAGCGCATCGAAAATATACTGCTTTCGCGCAAGAAACTGTGGGAACAGTACAGCTCCTCCCCTAACCTGAATGTATACCGCGAAAAACTCATCGGGCAACCTTGGAAAAAAGAGTTTGTAGACAAAGTGAACAACATTGTAATGGAACACCTCAGCGACCCCGAGTTTGGTATCGATGCCCTCGCCGATGCCCTAAATATGAGCACTAACCAACTCTTCAAAAAGGTAAAAGCCATTATGAACACCACCCCTTACAACGTGATTGTACAAATACGTATGACCGCTGCTGCCCAACTGATGAAGCAAGGCAATTTGAACATTTCGGAAGTAGCCTATAAGGTGGGTTACCAAGAACTATCGAACTTCAGTCGCTCGTTTAAGAAGTTCTACAATGCCTCACCGAGAGAGTATTTGAAAGGGGAAAGTGAAATATGAAGCGTATAAGCTAATTTGATAAGTTTTCTAAAAGAAAAGATAAGTGGATAAAGACTTTATTGTCTTACCTTTGCACCACAAAATGTACCACCAAAAAAGTATTTGTATGTTTTTAAGAAGTTATATATGGCTTTTATTACTTGGGGTTGCCTCCATCACTACCACTGTGAAAGCGCAACCCTATGTATCTCCCATTGGTGCACAGGTATTTATCGAACCTGGGCAAACTGATGAGGAGATAAATACTTGGTTCAAACTCCTCAGCGAGCACCAAATGAACTGTTGTCGTATTCGTATGTTCGAAAACTATATGAAGCGCCCCGACGGTACTTGGGATTTCTCGCTGTTCGACAAGGCTTTTAAAGCAGCAGAGCGGTACAATGTAAAGATTGTAGGCACGCTCTTCCCCGCTGCCCCCGACAATTCATTAGGTGGCTTTAAGCACCCTTATTCGCAGGCACATCTACAAGAAATTGCTACCTATATCAAGCAAGTAGTAACCCATTTCAAAACCTCTCCCGCCCTCTATGGTTGGGTGCTAATGAACGAACCTGGCACTGGGGGTTGGGTGCCTAACGATGCTTTTGCCAATGCCCAAAAAAGTGAATGGCTCAAAACACTACAACCTACTGCCTACAACAGCAAAGGCTACCCACAAATAGTAGATTTCACCCCTCAACAATTCTTGCTGCACTACAACACTTGGTACCTGCAATGGATTGCCAACGAGGTAAAAAAATACGACCCTAATGCCTATTTGCACGTCAATTCTCACCAAATATTCAGCAATATTGCCGAATACAACTTCCCCGCTTGGCGCAACTTCCTCAATTCGTTAGGTGCTTCAGCTCACCCCAGTTGGCATTACACTATGCTTCACAGAAATCAGTACGCTACGGCTTTGGCGGCAAATTGTGCTATCATACGTTCGGGAGCAGGCGAATTGCCTTTTTGGGTAACCGAATTGCAAGGAGGCAACAACACTTACAGCGGTTATAAAGCCTTCTGCCCTACCAAAGAAGAAATCACCCAATGGCTGTGGACGAGCATTGGCAATGGTGCTGAACACATCTTATTTTGGTGCTTAAACCCTCGTGCTGTGGGTGATGAAGCAGGCGAATGGGCGCTCGTAGATTTCCAAAACCAACCCACCGACCGACTCACTGCTGCCTCTGAAGTTGCCAAAACACTCCGAAAAATCAACAGCAGCAAATTTAAACCTGTAGTAGCTAACATTCATATCCTCTATACCCGTGAAACTCTTTGGGTAGAAAAGAAAGCGCAACTAAATGATAATACCAACAATGATTACGAGGGCAGAAACATGGGAGGAGCTATGAAATCGGCGTTTGCAATGTACGAAACCCTTCTTGAAAACGGTATCAATAGTCAGTTTCAGTGCTTTGATGAGTTCAACTGGAACAAACCCTCTTACAAAGGCGAAACGATTATTTTATCAGGACAAATAAGCCTCCCATCGCGTTATTGGGAACCCCTGCGCAACTTTGTACGCAATGGTGGCAAACTGATAATAGAAGGACTCAGCGCGTTCTACGACGAAAATATGTTTGCCCTACATCACACGGGATTTCCGCTACAAGATGTATTGGGGGGAGCGCTGAAAGAAGTAAAATGCCTCCCTCCCGATTTCAGTGTAAATTACCAAAACGCACCCCTGCCCGCCCACCTTTGGAAAGGAAGTATCTACAATACCCAAGGACAAATAGTCGCCCAAGAGGGGAATAGTGTGTTGGCAACGAAACATCGCTTTATGAGGGGAGAGACTTTTTGGTTTCCATCGCTATTGGGGTTGGGCGCTTTGCGAAGTGACAAAGGGGAAGCGCTTTCGCGTTTGCTACTCGCCGAAGTACAAGCTGTAGTTCCTTTTCAGTTTGAATCTTACCAAAAAGGAGTGCAAATGTATACGATGCAAAAAGGCAATCAATACCTTACTATCCTCATCAACAAACGTCCACAAACTACCTCAGTGGCATTGCGTTGCCTCAAAGGAGTAAATCCTTCAGTCGTTTTTGCCGATAAGGGAGGAAGTGCAACAGCTAATACCGCACGCCTATCCTCTGAAGAAACGTTGGTGATTCTTTGGAAATAGATACAAATTAATATTGATGTTTTTTCCTAAAAAAGCTGTACGAGTATAGTTACATCGTACAGCTTTTTTGTTATTCAATGTGAATTCGATGTTAGAAAAGTGTAGCTTACGCTACAGAAATCTTACAAATCTTAAAAAAATCAAACAAATGGATAGCTTTGCTGTTTTAAATGTCTCGCACAGATTTCACGAATTACACGGATTTGACACAGATAAATCTCTTTTATTATCAGTTGTGATGCGCACGGATTGGTAGCTTTGCTACTGGAGATTTACACAGATTGTAATACAAAATATAATTGTAAATCAATATTGTATATATCGAACTGACATTATTCAAGATTTTCTTTGATATCGATAAGCATTTGCTTTACACGCTCTAACTTTGTAACCACATCAAGGTTTGTAAGAGGTTTCTGCTTGTCTTCTTTAAGACGTTGACGCGCCCCTTCAAGGGTGTAGCCTTGTTCTTTTACCAAATGATAGATAAGCTGGAGTTTCTTAACATCATCGGGAGAGAATTTCCTGCTTCCCGAACTCGTCTTTCTCGGGCTGATAATAGAAAATTCCTTTTCCCAAAAGCGAATAAGAGAAGCGTTCACATTGAATGCCTTGGCTATTTCTCCTATGGTGTAATACAGTTTATCGGGTAATACAATATCCATTTCTCTAAGAAATTATCAGTTATCAGTTACATTCACACAGCCCCAGCCGTCGTATTCTCCTTCAAAAGAAGAAGCGAGCTCTATCAGTTCCCATACGATATTGTTGATATCTAACGGGCTGTCCTCACGTGTGGCTTCGACGGTGTAAGGGAAAGTATGACCTTCGGATTTTCGTTCCTCTACTGTTTTTTCATCACTCAAACGCACTTTATAGCCTTTTTCGGCTATTTTCTCGGCAAAACCTTGTTGTTGTGCCTCACTTTTGAAGTAGATAAAATGGTCGATTTCACGAGGCACTTCCATCTTATCCCCTTTCTTCTCAAGTTGCATTAGCACTTTTCTGTTCTGCATCGTTTGATAAGAAAACTCATCAGGATAAAGGAAGTCGAAATAATCTTCCCATTGGGCATCTTCAGCGGTATTATATCCCGATTTATACCCCTCAAAAGCTTGTAACGCTTCTTCGCAAGTCTGTGCTAAAACTTCCGCATTATTACAGTAAAACCAAAGCTCTAAAAAGCCTTCGGATTTTACCACACCTGCCAATACTGCTCCTGTGGCTTCGGCTTTCTCGCTTATGGCATCTTCTATATCACAGAGGATAGGATACTCCTCCTTTGAAGGAAATCCATCAGGAGTAGGATTTTTCATTTTTATATAAAACTGTAAACGTTGCGATAAGCCCTCGAGAGGAGCAAGCTCAAACAAGGCTAAATTGGTGCGTATAGAAGCTGGGACGCCTTCGATATGGCACATAAAGAAGTCCCAATTCTGGGGAAGATTATGGTGAGTCATATGGGTTTAATTAACAAAATACTATTTCCAATCATCTTAGTCAAGCGATTGATTTTCTTGGGTAGAAACGTGTAGCATCTCGGTGTATTCGCTCGGGGTGAGGTTGCCATAATAGAAGTGTATCGGGTTGATGTGTTCGCCGTTTTTTATCACTTCGTAGTGCAAGTGTGGAGCTTCGGAGCGACCGGTACTTCCTACCCTTCCTATGAGGTCGCCACGCTTGACGTGTTGTCCTGCACGCACATTGTAAGCCGAAAGGTGTCCGTAGAGAGTTACATAGCCATAACCGTGGTCGATGCGAATGTGATTACCATAACCTGAGGCATTGCTATCGGCACGTGCTACTACACCATCGCCCGCAGCATATACAGGAGTGCCTTGGGGTGCAGTGAAGTCCATACCATAATGGAACTTACGCGCTTTGGTAAAAGGGTCGATACGCCAACCATATCCCGATGCCATATGCTTTAAATCTTTATTATTAATAGGCTGAATGGCAGGAATAGAAGACAGGAATTTTTCCTTTGCTTTAGAAAGTTTAGCAATCTCATCTAGCGATTTCGACTGTACGACCAACTGTTTTCGCAATATATCTAAGCGTTTGTTTGTATTGGCAACAAGTTTGGAGTTTCCGTATTTTTCGAGGTTTTTATAGCGGTTAGGGTCTTTGAGGCTTTTGCGAACACTATCGGGGATAATAGGCGCATTGAAGTAAAGGCGGTACATATTATTATCGCGTTCTTCAAGGTCGGCAAGCACATCTTCCGCCAATTCCATCTTTTTGTTCAGGATTTGGTAGTTGGTTTCATAGGTTTTAATCTCGCGTGCCAATACCACCTCGCGAGGGGTGAAAAACAAACGCGAGTTAATCATTATAAAAGAGAATAAAATCCCGAAGAGTGCAGCAGCTGTAAGAAAAATCAAAGCATTGCGCACCTTTGTACGCTTTCGGGAGAGGATGCGTTTATACGAAAGCGTATCGGGGTCGTAATAATATTTTACCTTTTTCATACGGGCAAAAGTATAAAAAAAATATGATATTTGCTGTTTTATGACAAAAAAAATGTAATTTTGCAGTGAATAGGCCATAGGCATTAGGTCATAGGCCATAGTGTTAATTATCAATTGTTAATTGATTTTATGGGGTTTTCAGAAATTATATTCATACTTTTTATGGTTTTAATCCTTTTTGGGGCTGATAAGCTCCCAAGTATTGCGCGGGGTTTAGGAAAGGCAATGCGCCAACTGCGCGATGCTACCGATGAGATTAAAACTGAAATACAACGCGGTGCCGAAAAGGCAGGTGTAGATACTAAAATTGTAGAAGAGACTCAAAAAGAAATTGAAAAAATGAAAGAAGATTTTAAGGGTTAGAAGTTTTTTTTGAGTTTTTTAGAAAATCTCTAAGAGATATAAGGCGTGAGATGAAACTTTTATAATATAAACAATAGACTCCTACAAACTCAATATTTGTGGAATTTCTCACAATATAAGGATAAGATACTATAAAAGCCCTTTTTATTAGAAATTAAGAAAGGGCTTTTATAATAATCAATAAATAACTTTAATTTTTACCAATAGCAACAAACTCAGCATCATCAAAAGCTATAGCTTCACCTAAAGGACGCCATTTATTAAGTTCTTCCTTTTCTTCTGTTCTTTTAGCTTCCAAAAGGTCATAAGCATCTTTTCCTAATACGAGTCTCAAAGGAGGTTCCTTATCATTGATAGCTTTGATAATAACCTTTGCTGCTTTCTCTGGATCTCCTTGTTGTTTTCCATCACTTCCGTAAAGATAATTGCGCAGAGGTACAATAGTATCGTCATAATCAACAATATGATTTTCAGGGCGTAAATTACCTGCTCCAGCAAAATGAGTCCTAAGAGCTCCTGGTTCTACTATTGTTACTCTGATACCTAAAGGTTTTACTTCGTGGTAAAGTGCTTCAGAAAAGCCCTCTAAAGCATATTTTGCAGCTCCATAAAGTGAAAATCCACCAATATTTACGCGTCCTCCAATACTTGATACATTTACAATATTACCACTTTTTTGTCGGCGCATTATAGGTAATACCAAACGAGTAAGCTCAATAGTTGCAAAGAAATTGATTTCCATTTGAGCACGTATTTGCTGACTTGAAAATTCTTCCAAAGCTCCTAAATCGCCTCTTCCTGCACAATTTACTAACACATCTATTCTACTAAATTTAGCTATAGCTGTTTGTATTGCCTCTTGTCTTTCTTTTTCATTAGTAATTTCTAATGAGACAACCAATGTGTTTTCTCTAAAAGTATTTACTAAATCAGTTACTTTTTCTGGATTGCGAACAGCAAGTACTGCTACATTGCCTTCTTTCAAAGTTTGCAAAGCAATTGCTTTACCTAAACCACTGCTTGCTCCTGTTATAAAATACACTTTTTTCATTCTGTAATTAAATTATAATTTTAATAATGAAGCAAAGATATAAATTAGATTTCTCTTAGCAAGTTAAAGCAATGTTAAAATTCTGTTGAAGTTAAATTTGATATGGTTTTAATGCTTTTTGGGGCTGATAAGCTCCCAAGTATTGCGCGTGGTTTAGGAAAGGCAATGCGCCAACTGCGCGATGCTACCGATGAGATTAAAACCGAAATACAACGGGGTGCTGAAAAGGCAGGCGTAGATACTAAAATCGTAGAAGAGACTCAAAAAGAAATTGAAAAAATGAAAGATTCGATAGGGAAATTGGAAAATTAGCAAATTGGCAAATTAGCTAATGAGCAAATTGCAACCTCTGATATCGGCGTTGTCGAAGCGTCCTAATACTTCAAAAGTACCATCGGGGTATAGTTTGCCTAAATCTTGAGTAGCAATAAAACTACACGACTCTCTATTAGCCAAATCGATGATATTGAGTCCGCCGGTTTTGCCAGTAGGCAGATAGCTAAGTGCATCATTCGTATCGCGTATAAGGACTTTGAGCCAAGGTACACACTTATAAATTCCCTTACCAGCAGAATAGGCTTGCGAGAGCAGTTCGGTCATTCCGTATTCGGAGTGAATCATTTCGACACCAAAGCCTTTGCAGAGGAGCGCGTGCAATTCTTCGCGCACGAGTTCTTTGCGACGACCTTTCATTCCGCCAGTTTCCATTACAATCGTATTTTTCAAAGAGAAAGTATGCTCGGTTATAAGGTCGAGTAACGCAAAGGATACCCCTATGAGCAGTACTTTCTTGCCCGAAGCATCGAGGGTTTGCAAACGCTCAGCTAAGAGGTCGTATTCATTGAGATAGAAACCGCTATACTCACTACCTGAGCGCTCAATGAGGTCGGCTACCATAGTGATGAGGGAAGAGCCGGTGCGTTCTAAATACGAGGGAAGAAGGGCTAAAACTACATAATCTTCAACGTTGCCGTAGAAATGTTCAAAGCCTTTACGGAAGCTTTGTTCATACAAGCTAAGGTCTTTCACATAGTGTCGGGAGGTTTGTGCGCCTGTTGTACCACTGCTGGTGAAGATTTGCTGGTGAGGCGCATTGCCACAATACACTTTTTCAGTTTTAAAACATTCGATAGGAAGAAAAGGTATTTTTTCGAGTGTGTTTACCTTATTAGGAAGGCAGTTCAATAGGGTACAAAAGCGATGGTATACCTCGTTGTTTTCGTATTGATAACGAAAAGTATCCAAGGCAACAGCTGTAAAATCTATGTTTGCTGATAGTTGAATTTTGTCGTTCGTTAAAGTGAAGTATCGCTTGGGCTATAGAAATTAATCAAAAAATTAAGTTTTTGACTCATTGATAGACTTTATCAAAGGCTTAGCACTTTGGCAAAGTGTATATCGCAAATTTTATTGATTATTCAATTTATATTTATCAACTGTGCTTAATTAAGGCAAAAGTCCTTTTAGGAGACCAAAAGAAGGGTTTAGCAAGATGGTGCTTAGAATGATGACAAGGGCTACAAGCACAATTTTCACCCAAGAGGAGTACTGTTTTTTGGGAGATGCTAAGAAAGTGTCGTACTCTTTTCGGGTTTTTACGGTAGCGATTTTCTGTTCGAAATAAATATCTATCAAAGAGGGCAAATCCTTTACGGTACGAGCTTTTGAGGAGGCGCTATTTTTTTGTGAGGTTTTCTTTTTAGCTTGTTTTTTAGGTTCTTCGGTTTTCTTTTGTCCTTTTAACTCAGCGGCGAGGTCGGCGTCGTAGTCTTTACGACTTTCGGGGTCGGAAAGGACTGCGTAAGCTTCTTGTAGGCTTTTAAATTTTTCGGCAAAGAAATCGTCACCCTGATGTTTATCGGGGTGATAGGCTTTTGCGAGCTTTTTGTAGGCATCGCGTATTTGGTCGTCAGAAGCCTTTTGGCTAACTCCTAATATTTCGTAGTAATCCTTTAACATTATAATCTTGGTTTTTGAGAGGTGTTATCGTGGCTTTCCCAGCCGATAAGTTTGTTATTTTGGAATGTGAGGGTAAGGGTTTTGTAATGCCAACGTTCGGTAGTAGAGCCTTTGAATCCTGCACTTTGGACTTCTAACGGCTTACCGAGCGCCATTTTCACCAAAAAGTCGGGCATACCTTCGGTATATACGCCTTTTTCGACGGAACTTGTGGTGGGCTCACCGTATTCACTTTTGATGAGTTCCATAATTCTGTCTTTGGTATCTTCTTCGTCTACCAAAGCATTTTGCCATTTTTGGCGTTTTTCTTCAATGGATTTTTCTCTTTTTAAGTTGGTAGTTGCCTGCATTACAAGTATATAAATGAGGTACGCTACGCTTATTGTGAGAATAGAATAATATATCATTGTATGCTTATTTTATTATATAATTCTTCACTGAGGGTGCAAAACTACAAAAACAATTTTTAATATACAAATTGGGAAATTAGAAAATTAAATGTGAGGCCTCAGGCCATAGGCCACAGGCACTAGGAATGGCGACGAAAAAGCGATAGATGTGAGGCTTTAGGCCATAGGCAGGGGGAAAATTGGGAAATTAGAAAATTAGGAAATTGGGAAATTAAATGTGAGGCCTCAGACCATAGGCCACAGGCACTAGGAATGGTGACGAAAAAGCGATTAGGTAAGGGGAAATTAGAAAAATAAAATAGGGATTTTCAAAAAGAAAAATATACTATGATATAGGTACCTTATACGAACCTTGAACGAATCTTGGACGATTGGTATAGGATAAAAGGTGCTTTTTTGAAAGGTGGGAATCTATAAAAAGGAGATTCTATGGTAATATATTCTGCTTTATTGGTAGATAGGTAGAATATATTTCCTATGTGACTGGTGCCAACTCTGAAAGTCAAAAAAATATTCGGAGGGGGGTTGCTGGTTGGTAATTATTTTGTATCTTTGCTTGAATTAAAAAAAAGAGGTTGAAAAAGGGGTAGAACGACTTTTTTGTATTAAAAACAGGAAGATTATGAGTGAAATCATAAAAAATCAAGAAACTTTTGTCAGTTTTTAACAGAAAAGAGAATAGGAGTCAACCGGAGTATCTGTGAAAAGTTCTGATAACCTCGGAGGAAGGAGTAAAGAAAATATGATGTTTAAGTTTAAGCAATTTAACGTAAAGCAAGCACAAAGTGCGATGAAGATAGGCACCGATGGAGTGCTATTGGGGGCGTGGACGCCTATTGAGAATCCTAAAAGTATACTGGATATTGGGGCGGGGACGGGCTTATTGTCGCTAATGTTAGCTCAACGCTCTGACGCTCCTGTGATTGACGCCGTGGAAATAGACGAAAAAGCCTATATAGAATGCACGGAGAACTTCGAAGAGAGCCAATGGGGCGACCGCTTGTTTTGCTATCACGCTTCGCTTCAGGAATTTGCTTTGGAGATAGATGAAGTGTACGACCTTATCATCTCTAATCCGCCTTTCTATACCGCTGATTATAAAACAGCTGAAAAAGCGCGCAACACAGCTCGGTTTACTGATACGCTTTCGTTTTCGGAGCTCTTAGAAGGGGTAAGCCAATTACTGTCGGACGAGGGTGTTTTCAGTGTTATTTTGCCTTATAGTGAAACCGAAGGGTTTATCGCTCTTGCGTCGGGTTATGGTCTTTTTCCTCAGAAAATCACTCATACACGAGGCAATGCTACGGCTGAACTAAAACGGAGTATGCTACTACTGAGTAGAAAAGAGCTGTCCTCCTACCCTATCGATATGCTTATTATTGAGAAGGAACGTGGGGTTTATACTGAGGCGTACAGGTCGCTCACAAAGGATTTTTATTTGAATTTAGGAAATGAAGTGGACTAAGGACTAAGGGGAGTAATTTGGTGATTTGATAATTATGCTTTATCTTTGCCAAAAAAAGAAATATGAGAACTGTAAAATATAACGAAATGGTTAATTATAATGTGAGTATTCCTAAGGAAAATGCTCCTATGTTTGAATCACTTTTCAAGAAATACAATGTAATTGCCGAACCTACTGTAGTAGCAGAACCCGTAGAGGAGTATATTCCTAACGAGGAAACTATAAGAGCTATTGAGGAGGGAAGAAGAGAGTATAGAGAAGGACTACTAAAAGGTTATAAAAATCTTGATGAATTATTTAGTGATTTAGACAATGAATAATACAGAGCAAGAAGAAATTCCTAAATATTCTATTTTTATAACAACTACCTATAAAAAAGAATACAAAAAATTCTCTAATCAGGAAGCTAAGAAAAAGGCTATAAAAGAAATTATAAAAATCCTGATGTACAAAGGAACTGAAGGTATTCCCAAGAAAAACCTTCCACATCTCTTAACAGGAAATTACAAAGGTTGTTGGGAATGCCATATAGAGTCTGATTTGTTACTAATTTGGGAACAAAACGATGAAAATATGGCTATTATACTTCAAAGAATAGGTAGCCATTCTGAACTTTTCTATAAAAACAAGAAATAAAACACTTCCTCTTTTAGCACTGAAAAATGAACCAAGAAGTATTTACTGCTCTGCAAAACAAACTGAAAGTGGGTAACCGTCGTGGCGTGCACCTCAATGCACTTCCTGGTGCTTCACGCTATAAGTTTGATATCGCACGTCTCTCGGCTATATTCAAGAGCTTGCCCGAACGCTTTATTCTCGACTTACTCACCTTACGCAACCTCAACTTTTCGTTTTCTATTCACGATACCGAAAGTACTGATATTGATCATAGAGGAGCTGGCTC
>NZ_AJZR01000036.1:0-15848 GCF_000271925.1 Capnocytophaga sp. oral taxon 412 str. F0487
GTTCGCAACCGACACTGATATTTCAGTATTACCCAGTACTGAAACGAAGGCTTCCGACAACGGACTTTTAGGTTGGGTAGCTCTCACAGGGCAAACCCATATTTCGGCGGAGGAAGCCCAAGAAACCGCTCTCGCTACCGCTATGCAAATGCGTGAAGTAGAAGGTATTGTTACCAAAGCTCCCTTAAAAATTGGCTCGATTGAGGTAGTAAAAGGCGACACTCGCAAGCCTTACGTACCTACTAAAGGCAACGCAAAACCCGAACAAGCCGATGTCTACATTGTAAACTTTGCCAACAACCAAGGCTATGTAATTACCTCAGCCGATAGGCGTGTGCCTGGCGTATTAGCTTATAACTCTTACGGACATTTAGGCGACACTATTAGTAACCCCAGGGCAAGCGATACTCTTTAGCTATATGCAGGCATATATAGAGGAACAGCGTGCCGCTTTTGAAGCTAATAAAGAAAAACTCGCTACCAAAGCCGAAGAAGCTATTTTTAAACAACTTTCTAAAGAACGGCAAGAAGAACTGATAGCAAAAGGACTCTTTGATAAAGAGGGTAAACGAGTGAAGAGTAAGTTTGAACCAGATGAAGGGAAAGGAAGAAAATTTAAAAACTTCTTTTGTATAGAACCTGACCATTACAAAAATGATATTTATATTTATGGGAAATGGGAATTAAACGAATTTAAGCGTCCTTTATTAAAAACTCTTTGGAGTCAAAGTAGAAAATATAATAATAAAGTCTCTATACAATGTGGTGATGATGAAGCTCCAGTAGGCTGTGTAGCAGTAGCTATAGGACAGATATTAGCTTATCATAAGAGACCTAATACTATCGTGGGACGAAAAATGCATTGGGAAAATATGACCAATATAGACACAGGAGATTTATTTTCTAATATTTATAGTTTTTCTGTAGACGATACAGCTAAAGAAGATATTCAATATCTATTAGCCCATCTAGGAGATAAAGATCTATTAGCTATGGAATATACTTGTGATAGAGGAAGTAGCTCAGGTAGGGCTTTAGAAGCATTACATAATTTAGAGTATAGAAGTGCTTATTTTACGGACTACAATAATAATCAAGTTATTTCAGAAATAAAAAATAATAGACCTTTGTATATACAGGGATGTGATAATGTAACTTGTCACGCTTGGGTACTTGATGGTTATTTATTAAAAAGAAGAACCGTAACCTTGGTTACTACTTGTGATAGTCCAGATGATTTTGTGCGTATGGGAGAACAAACAATTGAATTAGTACATAATAATCTAGGATGGGGAGGACGTGCAGATGGTTCAAATAGTGCCTCTGGGTGGTATCATATAGGTATTTTTGATACCAAAGGGGAAAAAGACTCTTCTAATATGTATAAATCTGGGAGAAGAGATTACCAATTTTATAAGAAAATAATTGTTAATATAAAATAAGATTTTTTTATTATGAAACGAATATTATTATTTTTAATCCTTTTATTAGTCTTTGTTAATTGCAGTAAAGACTCACAAGAGGTGAAAGAGGTAAAAAAAGACCCAAAAGAAATAAAGCCGTGTCAAGTACCTCCTCCTGATTTTATCTTACTTATAAATAAAAGTTCTGAACTTTATAAAGAATTTACTAACCAAGCAGGAGAAATTGACAAAGCAAATATCTCTTTCTACAAGCAAGTTAGCAGAGAAAAGAAACAATATGATAGTATATTGTTTGGTTCTTTTAAACCCGAGAAAAACAATGATTATTTACAGATAATTATTGGACTTCCGTTTGAGAATGATGTTTACACCGGAAAAACAGAAACTCTCTACCTTCAAAATGCTACTAAAACTTATAAAATAGAGGTAAACGGCTATATGAAGGATACAGAATGTGGGACTGTGGCTGTTACGAATGAAATTCGTGTAGATGGTACTAAAATAGAAGTGCCTTATTTAGCAAAATAACTTTAGCTCTTTTGTAGAGAGCCTTCTGCCAAAGGGTAATAAAATAAGTATTATGAAACGAATATTATATCTTACAATATTATTGTTTGTTAGTATCATTTCTTGTCGAGAGAAAGATGAAGAAAGAGCGTGTTCTCTCCCCCTTCCTGAATTTACCTTTGCTATCAACAAAACTTCTAAACTTTACAAGGAATTTATAAATGAAGAAGGAAAAATTGATAAAGTAAATATTAGCTTATATAAATTACTTGAAGGAGAGAAAAAGGCGTATGAATATAATAGTTATGAAACCACCAAAGCAGAAAAGACTTATTTATACATTTCAGTTACTCTTCCTTTTAGTAACGATGTTTACACTGGAAAAACAGAAACCCTCTACCTTCAGAATGCTACCAAAACCTATAAAATAGAAGTAAATGGTTATATGAAAAGTGGTGAATGTGGAGAGTATGCAGTTACTAATGAAATCCGTGTAGACGGTGTAAAAGTGGAAAATCATTATTTAGCAAAATAACCTTTATTCCTTATGAAAAATCTCTTATTCTTTACGCTATTGCTTTTTGCATTGCAAATAAGCGCTCAAGAAGCCTATACTAAAGGCGATGTATTTATTGATGTGCAAACAGGTGCTTCGTTTATAGGAGGTATTATAGGCGGAGGGGTACACTATGGGGCTACGCCTCGTTTCTCGGTGGGAGCAAACTTTTCTAACCAGAGTTTTAATCTTAAAAGTAAATACGAAACTGCTTACGTACCTGAGCTCAGTGTGGACTTTCATTTTGACCATCGCATTACTACCGATTGGTATACAGGGCTTTCAATAGGGCATTGTTTTTGGCAAAGCGATACTCCTGACGGACATAGTTCAGGTGGTTGTGATAGTTCTTCTACTCCTATCCCTGAAAAATTTAGGAAAGAGCACCCTAATAATTTTGTATTGTGGAATGCACATTTAGGTTTTCGCTATTTCATCTTCAAAAGCGTAGGACTCAACGGACAAGTGGCTTTTGGGAATGCTCTTTCATTTAAAGTGGGGGTAAGTGTGAAAATCTGAAAATTTTAAGACTTTTTATATATAGGGTAGATATGCTTAGCTTATAGAGAGCTTATAGGAAGCTTATACGAATCTTGGAAGATAGCTATACAAAGGCTATATAAAACATTGAATTTCATACTTTTATAAGTTCAAAATTTTTAAGGGAAAACTATATGATTTCTTAATTTTAGTAAAAATCTCTAAACTAAAAAATCGTTATTTAATTGTCTTCTATTTACAATTATTTACTATCTTTGCACTTCTAACAACAAAGATATCCTTATTGGTTATTTGTCATTTGTAATTAGTATTATGATTTTTTCTTTTCTTACAGACCTCGCTAAAAACAATAATAAAGAGTGGTTCGATACTCATAAGGAGGCTTATGAATGTGCTAAAATAGAAGCTACATTGCTTTTCAATAATATTTATACTGGGCTTGCTGAGCACGATACCCTTGCGGCACTGAAAATATACCGCATCTATCGCGATTTGCGCTTTTCTAAAGACAAAACACCTTACAAGACACACTTCGGTTGCTATATACAACGGAAACAACCGCATTACCGCGGTGGGTATTACGTGCATATTAGTCCGCAAGAGACCTTTATAGGGGGAGGTTTTTTCGACCCTAACAAAGAAGATTTATTGCGTATGCGTCAGGAAATTTCTCTTAATGCTGAGGATTTTCAAAAAGTGATGAATAGTGAGGGGATAAAGAAAGAGTTTGACGGGAAACTATGGGGTGACGAGGTGAAGACTGCCCCCAAAGGTTTTGAGAAAGACGACCCGATGATTGCCTATTTGCGCAAAAAGCAGTTTCTCTTAAAACACGACTATACACGACAAGAAGCTACAGCGAAGGACTTTGATAAGAAAGTAGTGCAGGGACTTTTGGCAATGCGCCCGTTTTTAGACTTTATGACAGAAGCTTTGACGACGAATTTGAATGGAGAAGCGCTTTTTGGGTAAAAGATAAAAGGTAAGGGGGAATAATGAAATTAACATTCAACAAAAAGTACTTTATATGGGCGTTGGCACTGTTGGGGGCAGAACTGCTCATTGCGACAGTGTTTAGCAGTATGGGCTTTATCAGAGGCTATATAGGCGATGTACTGGTGGTGATATTGCTGTACTACTTAGTGCTTTCGTTCGTGAAAGTGAAGTACAAAGATAAACTCATCTGGGGTATATTTGCCTTTGCGGTAGCCGTAGAAGTGATGCAGTACTTGGGGGTAGCTACTTATTTGGGCTTCACGAGAGGAAGCTTGGGGTATATCCTCTTAGGCAATCACTTTTCGTGGGCAGATGTGGTGTGCTACGCCATTGGTTGTCTTATTTTGCAATTCACAAGTAAGAATAAATAAAATGGGGGTGAATGGTTATTTGCCCCTATATAATATAACCCAAAGCAATTGTAAAATCGGGATAATATTATATTGAACTAAGGTTGTATTATTAAGATAAATGAAGAAAATATTAGTAACCGGAGGGGCAGGCTTTGTAGGTTCTAACCTTTGTGAATCCCTTGCCAAAGACCCTAACAACGAGGTCTATTCGTTAGACAATTATTTTACCGGTAAGCGTGAAAATCACGTGGAAGGGGTGCAATATATCGAAGGAAGTACCGAACATATCTTCGAGCTTATCAGTTTTTCACCTGATATTATTTATCACTTAGGTGAATACTCACGGGTGGAACAGAGTTTTGAGGATATCGACAAGGTATTGTTGTTTAACAAAATAGGTACGCTGAAAGTATTAGAGTTCTGCAGAAAACACGGGGCTAAACTCGTGTATGCGGGTAGTAGCACCAAGTTTGGTGACGGGGGTTTAGGGAAAGACCAAAGTCCGTATGCTTGGAGCAAATCGTCGAATACAGAGCTTATCAAGAACTACGGTATGTGGTATGGGCTTAACTATGCTATTGTGTATTTCTACAATGTTTATGGCAAAGGAGAAGTTGGCACGGGGAAATATGCGACGCTTATAGCACTCTTTATAGAGAAGAAGAAGAAAGGTGAGCCTCTCACAGTAGTAGCCCCAGGTACTCAACAGCGCAATTTTACGCATATAGATGATATAGTAGCGGGCTTACTCTTGGTAGGTGAAAAAGGTAAAGGCGACGGCTATGGTATCGGCAGTCCGGAGACTTATACAGTTTTAGAAATTGCTCAGCTTTTTGGGGGTGAGATACAAATGCTACCGGAGCGCAAAGGTAACCGTATGACAGCTGAAGTTATTACCCAAAAAACAGAAGCCTTGGGCTGGCAAGCGAAGAAGCATATTAAAGAATATATAGAACTATTGTCAATTGATAATTAACAATTAACAACAATTAACAAGCGGGAAATGAAAATAGCTATTATAGGGGCGAGTACTCTCGCAGCTGAGGCTCTCTCTCTTCACAATAATATTCCACAAGGGCGACTTTCTGACCGTGACCAAAAACTTATAGAACAACTCAGAGCTTCTAATTCTGCTTATGAGCCCTTAGACCCCACCGTTCTTTATGCCTTACATACTGCACGAAGAGCCGTTGCGCAAGCAGGGTGGCAAGGAGTTCGTTTTGGTATCAATATAGGGTCGTCGCGAGGAGCAACAATGTTGTTTGAAAAGCATTTTAGTCATTTTCTGAAAGAAGGTAGTTGCCAAACCTTAGCTTCGCCTACTACTACTTTGGGCAATATTAGCACTTGGGTAGCGCAGGATTTGAGCAATGAGGGTTTTGAGCTCTCACATTCTATTACTTGCTCTACCGCTTTACACGGCGTTGCCAATGCCATTGCGTGGTTAGAGAGTGATATGGAAGACCGCTTCTTGGTAGGTGGTAGCGAGGCACCTCTTACCCCTTTTACAATTGCACAAGTGAAAGCTCTGAAAATATACAGTAGTCTGCCTTTTCCTTATCCTTGTCGTGCAATGGATATGAGCAAAAAACAAAGCACAATGGTGCTAGGGGAGGGGGCAGGTTGTTTCTGTTTAGAAAAAGGAGAACGACCTAACGCCTTAGCCTATATCGTAGGGATAGGCTTTGCCACTGAAAAACTTACCCATAGCGTATCGCTCTCTAAAAACGGACAGTGCTTACAAGAAGCTATGCGTCGTGCTTTGACAAGTGCTGGGAACCCCAAAATAGATGTGATTGTAACCCATTGTACTGGTACTATCAAAGGTGATCAAGCTGAACTCAACGCTATAGAAGCGGTTTTTGGTGAAGAAAAACCTCTACTCACCAATAATAAATGGCAACACGGACATACCTATGGGGCGAGTGGAGCACTCAACCTCGCAATGGCAATACGAATGTTACAGAATAACCGTTTCGAAGGGGTGCCTTACCTTAGTTATCCTGAATCTGTACCCGATAAACCCGAACATATATTAATTAATGCCGTAGGATTTGGCGGAAATGGAATAAGTGTGATAGTAAAAAAGTGAAAAAAGCAAAGTAAAAAGTAGAATATTTATAAAATGATAAATCTATGATAATAAGTAGGTTTGTACTTTTTAAAAGTAAAAAATAAGAATATTTGTACGAAAAAGATTGTGTTTCAAAAAAAAAGTGTTACTTTTGCCGGCAGTAATTATTATCAAATTATAAAAAAAGAAAATTATGTCAGACATTGCATCAAGAGTTAAAGCCATTATCGTTGATAAATTAGGCGTAGACGAAAATGAAGTAACCGCAGAAGCGAGCTTCACTAACGACTTAGGAGCTGATTCATTAGACACTGTTGAATTGATTATGGAGTTTGAAAAAGAATTTGATATTCAAATTCCAGATGACCAAGCTGAAAACATTGCAACTGTAGGTCAAGCAATCAAATATATTGAAGACGCTAAACAATAATTGGCTCATAGGCAGTAGGCTATCAGCGTATATACTTGGTAGCTTACTGCTTAATGCTTTTTGCTCTAAACCTAAATGCTAAAAAGTTGAAACTAATATGGAGAAAAGACGTGTTGTAGTTACAGGTATAGGGGCTCTTACCCCTATAGGTAATACCGCCCAAGAGTTTTGGGAAGGACTCGTAGCCGGCAAGAGCGGTGCTGCGCCTATTACCCATTTCGATGCTTCAAAGTTTAAGACAAAGTTTGCTTGCGAAGTAAAAAACTTTAATGTCGAGGATTTTATAGACAAAAAAGAAGCACGTAAGCTCGATAAATTTGCTCAATATGCCTTAGTGGTTGCTGATGAAGCCGTAAAAGATGCTCATCTTGATATGGATACGCTTGATAAAGACCGCATAGGGGTAATTTGGGGCTCAGGTATTGGGGGGTTAGAAACTTTCCAAAATGAGGTAATCAACTTCAACGAAGGCGATGGTACGCCACGCTTTAATCCATTCTTTATACCTAAAATGATAGCTGATATCGCAGCAGGTGTGATTTCTATACGCTATGGTTTTAGGGGTCCTAACTTCACTACAGTCTCAGCGTGTGCCTCTGCAGCTAATGCTATGATAGATGCGTTAAACTACATTCGTTTTGGCTATGCTGATATGATGGTATCAGGTGGCTCGGAAGCAGCGGTTACTATTGCTGGAATCGGTGGTTTCAACGCCTTGCACGCTCTTTCTACTTTCAATGAAGACCCTGCCAAAGCTTCTCGTCCGTTTGATGCTAATCGCGATGGTTTTGTATTAGGCGAAGGAGCAGGTGCGGTAGTGCTTGAAGAGTACAATCACGCAGTGGCTCGTGGGGCTACTATATACTGCGAATTGGCAGGAGGAGGTCTCTCTGCTGATGCTTACCATATGACGGCGCCTCACCCTGAAGGGCTTGGTGCTAAAAACGTGATGATTAACTGTCTTAAAGACGCAGGAGTATCAGTGAACGAAGTAGATGCTATCAATATGCACGGTACCTCTACTCCATTAGGAGACATCGCTGAATCTAAGGCAGTATTGGATGTATTTGGTGAGCACGCCTACGATATTAATATTAACTCTACTAAATCGATGACGGGGCACTTGTTGGGGGCTGCGGGAGCGATAGAAGCAGTAGCGTCTATTCTCGCTATCAAACACAGCATCGTTCCTCCTACCATCAACTTTGAACATCCCGATGAAAAAATAGATCAACGCCTTAACTTCACCTTCAACAAAGCGCAACACCGCGACGTGAAAGTAGCGATGAGCAATACCTTTGGTTTTGGTGGACACAATGCGTGCTTATTATTCAAAAAGATATAAACTATAAGTGTTCAGCTTAAAGAAAATATTAACTTTCCCCCGTCTTATTCCTAAGAAGAAAGACGGGATTTTTTATACTAAAATCAAAGAGCTTTTAGGATTCCCTCCTAAAAACTTATCGTATTACAGTGAGGCTTTTACACACCCTTCTTACCAATTCCAAAAAGCGACACGTAAGAGCTATGAGCGCCTTGAATTTCTGGGTGATGCGATTCTTGGCGCCGTGATAGCCGACTATATTTTTACCAATGCTCCTGAACAAGATGAAGGCTATCTTACCAAAATGCGCTCTAAAATTGTAGAACGTCGCAATCTCAACCAGCTCGGTAAGGATATGAGGCTCTTGGACTTCTTGCGCACTAAACTCACTCCGAGACAATTAGGTAATAATATCACTGGTAACCTCTTCGAGGCACTTATAGGAGCAATTTATTTAGACAGAGGTTATAAGGCTTGTTTTAAGTTCATTGAGCGTGAGCTTATCTTGCCGTATATCAACATCAAGAATTTGGAAGGAAAGGTTATTAGCCATAAGAGTTTGTTGATAGAATGGTGTCAAAAACATAAGTTAGACTTTGCTTTTGAGGCTGAAGAAGATATAGAAGATTGTTCTGAGACTAAGTTTTTCGTTGCTAAAGTGCACGTACAAGGCTTTTCGGTAACTCGGGCGCGTTCTACGTCTAAGAAAAAAGCAGAAGAGATTGCTGCCAAACGAGCTTGTTATAAGATTCAGGGTAAACAACATCATAAATTAGATGTACAATGAAAATCCTTCTCCTCTCCGATACTCATTCGTATATAGACGATCGTATATTGCACTACGCTAGTGAGGCAGACGAAGTGTGGCATTGTGGTGACTTTGGTAGCCTGGAAGTGATAGAGGCGTTGCAAGCCGTAAAACCTTTGCGTGGGGTTTATGGTAATATCGATGGTATAGAGGTACGACAACAGTTTCCTGAAGTAAATCGGTTTGCTTGTGAGGGTGTAGAGGTACTGATGATACACATAGGTGGTTACCCTAATAAATACAGTCCGTTGGCAAAACAAGAAATCCTAAGCTGCTCTCCTAAACTCTTCATTTCGGGGCATTCACATATTCTAAAAGTACAATACGATAAACAGTTTCAGTTGCTACACCTCAATCCAGGAGCTGCTGGTCTTTATGGTTGGCAAACCGTGCGTACGATGCTTCGTTTTGAGATAGAAGCAGGAGAGATTAAGAATTTAGAGATTATAGAGTTAGCTCGTAACGCAACAGGTAATTAAGTTGCTAATATTATCACAACTAAAAGTAATATAAAATAGGCTGTCCCTTAACCAGGCAGCCTATTTTGTTTCTTCTCTATTGTCTTTCATTACTAATTTTTATAGCTTTTCCTATTAGGGTAGTAGAAGTACAATCTGTAATTTTTACCATTACAAAATCGCCTATTTTATAATCTTCTTTGGGGAATACTACTACGGTATTCTGACTATTGCGCCCCATCCACTCTTTATCCGATTTTTTAGAGTTTCCCTCTATAAGCACTTCTACCGTTTTGCCTATTTGTGCTTGGGTGCGGTACAAGCTGTGTTTTTGTTGTAAGTCAATAATTTCAGCAAGACGGCGTTTTTTTACTTCTTCAGGTACATCGTCTTCTATTTTGCGGGCGGCTAATGTGCCAGGGCGCTCAGAATAGGCAAACATAAATCCAAAATCGTACTTCACATATTCCATTAGCGAAAGCGTATCTTGGTGGTCTTCTTCAGTTTCGGTGGGGAAACCAGCAATCATATCCTGCGAAATAGCACACTCAGGAATGCGTTCGCGTATGCTATTGATGAGTGTAAAGTACTCTTCGCGAGTATGAAGGCGGTTCATCGCTTTGAGAATACGATTGCTACCGCTCTGTACGGGCAGGTGGATATACTTGCAGATATTAGGGTGTTTTGCCATCGTATCAATCACATCGAGGGTCATATCCTGCGGATTGGAGGTAGAAAAGCGGATGCGCATTTCAGGCTGAGCTGTTGCCACCATATCGAGGAGTTTAGCGAAGTTGATAGCGGTGGCTTGTTGCATCTCACTTGCTTTGCTGAAATCCTTTTTGAGCCCGCCTCCATACCAAAGATAACTATCCACATTTTGCCCCAAGAGAGTAACCTCTTTGAAACCACGCGCTTGGAGGTCGGCTATTTCGTTGAGGATAGAATAAGGGTCACGACTGCGTTCACGTCCGCGAGTGAAAGGTACAATGCAGAAAGTACACATATTGTCACAACCGCGCGTAATAGACACAAAAGCTGTTACACCGTTGCTATTGAGACGAATAGGTGCAATATCGGCATAGGTTTCGTCCTTAGAGAGAATCACATTTACCGCTTCACGACCTTCTTCCACTTCTTCAAGTAGGTTAGGCAAATCCTTATAAGCATCAGGACCTACCACCATATCCACTATTTTTTCTTCTTCGAGGAAGGCGTGTTTTACCCTTTCGGCCATACAACCCAATACGCCCACTTTCATAGCAGGTTTCTTGCGTTTGTACACATTAAACTGCTCCAAACGCTTGCGAATAGTCTGTTCTGCCTTTTCGCGCACTGAGCAGGTGTTGATAAGTACCAAATCGGCATCATCAACAGTATCAGTGGTATTATATCCCGCTTTGGAGAGAATAGAAGCTACAATTTCACTGTCGGAGAAGTTCATTTGGCAACCGTAACTCTCGATATATAGTTTTTTGGAATTGTTATTATCAGCTTGTAAAACAAGGCTTTGCCCTTGCTTACTTTCGTCTATTTCTTTAGCCATAGAGGTTTGAGTTTCTGAATTGAGGGCGCAAAGATAAAGATAATTTGGCAATTAGCCAATTTGTCAGTGTGCCAATTCTACCATTAAGGGCAATTGGTGAAATAAAATTATTGTCAAAAAGTTTTGTGTATATCACTTTTTTGTTGTACCTTTGAGGCTTGAATAAAATTATTGTAGTTTTAGATATATGAAAACCATAGACAATTTTAATTTTGCGGGCAAGAAAGCCCTTATTCGCGTGGACTTTAATGTGCCATTGGACGAAAATTTTAAAGTAACCGATAACACTCGTATTGAGGCTGCGAAACCTACTATCGAGAAAATTCTCAAAGATGGAGGAACTGCAGTACTTATGAGCCACTTAGGTCGCCCTAAAGGGGAACGCAACGACAAGTATTCTTTGCGTCACATCGTAAGTGAAGTGGAAAAAGTATTAGGTAAAAAAGTGATTTTTGTAGATGATTGCGTAGGCGAAGTAGCCGAAAAAGCGGTAGCAGCTGCTCCTGCTGGTAGTGTGGTATTACTTGAAAACTTGCGTTTTCATAACGAAGAAGAAAAAGGAGATGAAGCATTCTCTAAACAGCTTGCTAAACTCGGCGATATCTATGTGAACGACGCTTTTGGTACCGCTCACCGCGCTCACGCTTCGACTACTATTGTAGCGAAATTCTTCCCTAACCACAAATGCTTTGGTTACCTCCTCGCTAAGGAGATTGAAAGTATTGATAAAGTGATGAAGAACGGCGAAAAACCTGTAACTGCTATCCTTGGTGGTTCAAAAGTTTCTTCTAAAATCACTATTATCGAAAATATCTTAGATAAAGTGAACCACCTTATCATAGGTGGGGGTATGGCTTATACTTTCATCAAAGCACAAGGCGGAAAAGTAGGTAGTTCTATCTGCGAAGATGATAAACTTGACCTTGCACTCGATATCCTTGCCAAAGCCAAAGCTAAAGGAGTAGAAGTACACTTGCCTATAGACGTAGTAGCTGCTGACGCTTTCGATAACAACGCCAAAACACAAGTAGTACCTGTAAATGCTATTCCCGATGGTTGGGAAGGATTGGATGCAGGACCTAAGACTCTTGAAAATATCAAATCGGTATTGCTTAAATCAAAAACTATTTTGTGGAATGGTCCTATCGGAGTATTTGAAATGCCTAACTTCGCAAAAGGTACCATTGCCGTAGGTGATTACGTGGCTGAAGCTACTAAAAAAGGTGCTTTCTCACTTGTAGGAGGTGGCGACTCGGTAGCTGCTGTAAAACAATTTGGTTTTGAGCATAAAGTAAGTTATGTTTCTACTGGTGGTGGAGCGATGCTTGAAAGCCTTGAAGGATTGGTACTTCCTGGTATTGCAGCTATTAACGAATAGTTAAAATATAGAAAAAGAAAAAGAGGCAACTAAAAATTAACTTAGTTGCCTCTTTTTATATCTTCATTATATCTTCATTATTTCTTCCCTGTTACTTGGGTGATAAGGTTCATTTTCTTCTTCTTATTTTGCTGTTTTTGGTATTCATCGAACTGCATTAGCAGGTTGTTATTAGCACGAATAAGCGCATTGGTTTCTAATAAAATACTAAAATATAATTTAGTAGTTTTATGACTGGTTTCGGTAGTGCGAATACGGTCGATTTGTTTTTGTACCATCTTTGACACTTCGTTTTTCAATACCTTACAATCTTCGAAAATTACGTGTAACTTGTTATAGTCTGAACCTTTGAATATTTCGGCTTCTGCCTTAAACACATCTTCCATCTTATCGGAAATGTATTTTAAGTCACGTAGCTGATTAAATTTGAGGTTCTTGTGATTGTTGTTTACGTGTTCATAACTATTGAGTGTGATAGCCGTGAGACATTGTGCCATATCCTGCAAACAGTCCAAAATAAGGATATAAAACTTGCTGGACGCCACCGAACTTTCATTCAGCGATTTGATAAAGTAGTATACATTACCTTTCAGCTCATCGAGTTCTTTTTCGAGCTTTTTAGCATTCTTTTTGTTTTTGGTGAGTTTGCCTAAATCTTGAGTACCGAGATTCTTCACCACTTTGCTATAAAGCTGGTCGATGCGGAAAATCGTTTCGGATACATAGTTAGAGCTTTCTTTGATGACACCGCCAATGGTAGCCAAGTCGGCACGCTCAAAGCGTTTGCCTTGTGCTTTGGCTTTCTGTTTATTGCGGTAGATAATTGCGTTGCGAATGAGCACAAAGCCTACTACCATTATCATCACAATAAGCCCAATCACACTTCCGTAATACAATATGCCTGCTACTAAAAATGCCCCGATAAAGGCAACAATGGCTGTTAAAAACCAACCGCCGATTACGTTCAGTACCCCTGCCACGCGATATACGGCACTATCGCGCCCCCAAGCTCTATCGGCAAGGGAAGAACCCATTGCCACCATAAATGTTACATAAGTAGTAGAAAGCGGGAGCTTAAAGGAAGTACCAATGGCAATCAAACTACTGGATACCACGAGGTTAATAGCAGCACGGACGAGGTCGAAAGCAGGAAGGTCTTCTTCTTTTACATTAGGGTCAGGTTCAGGTTTTTCAAAACGGTGGTCTATTTTGTTGCTAATTGACTTTGGCATTATGAAGTTCACGGCATTGGCACAAATCACTGTAATACGCACCAAGAATCGCGATAAGAAGTTAGAAGAAAACTTCTCTTCACCTCCTTCGTTTTGACGAGATAGATTGACGCCTGTATCGATTACGTGACGTGCTTTTTTGGAAAACCAAAGGGTGAGAATCATCACAAAACCGGTAAGCAATAGCAAGGCGGTAGGAGTAGAGATTTGCCCATCGGCTAAAGCACCCATTAGCAAGCCGTCGTGAGCTACTCCTGAATTATGCCATATATCGTACGACTGATAAGCCGCTACGGGTACCCCTATGAAGTTCACTAAGTCGTTACCCGCAAAAGCCATTGCCAAAGCAAAAGTACCGCTGAGGATAATTACCCTAAAAATATTTACTTTCATACGGATAAGCACTTGTGAGAGCACCGAATAGAAAATAAAACAGCCAATGAGTAGCGGCACTATATTCGTGTCTATCCACGCAATGGCTTCTTTAGGAATGAAAGCGACGTCTTTGAGTCCTTTAAAGATAATGAAGTAGGAAAGCCCTGTAAGCGAGAGCCCACCGAATACACCTCCTACATATTTTACATTTTCTTGATATTTAAATGAGAATACTAATCGGGCTAAATATTGTACAATCGTACCGACTGTAAAAGCGATGGCTACCGAGGTAAAAATACCGGTGATAATTTTGCCTGCTTCGCTTGTATTGATATAGTTGAAAGCGTTAAAAAGCGATTCGTCACTCATAAACGTTTTGATAGTGGCAACACACATCGCAGCGCCCAAGAGTTCGAATACGATAGAAACGGTTGTGGAAGTAGGTAGACCGATAGAGTTGAAGAGGTCGAAGAGGAGGATATCGGCAAGAATAACCGACATAAAGATAACCATAACCTCATCGAAATAGAAGAGCTGAGGGTTAAAGATGCCTTTACGAGCGATTTCCATCATTCCGCTAGAAAAGACGGCACCAATGGCTACCCCCACACTGGCGACTATCATAATGGTGCGAATGGTGGCTACTTTGGAGCCTACGGCAGAGTTAAGAAAGTTAGCTGCATCGTTACTCACACCCACCACCAAATCGATAACGGCGAGCACCAAGAACACGAACAGCATAAAGATGTACACCTGTTCCATAACACTATATCAGTTTTATGGGGCAAAGATATGAATAATTTGTCAATTAGACAATTTGCTGATTAGTAAATTTAAGAGGAGGTTTATTGATGTTTTCTTAGTTATATAAATATGAGGAACTAAGGTTATTTTTTATTTTGAGAATCTTTTCGTAGAGGATATACTTTTTTATAGATATTGGCTTTTAATTCTTGTGTAGAAATACATATATCGTAGCCCATTTCTTTTAATCTTTTAGAAAGGATGTTGTCACAAGTCCATATTTTATGTCCCTTTTCAAAGTGTAAAGCTATAAAAAGATAATCATCGGGGTCTATATTTTTGGCTATTTTACTTGCTTTCTCTCTATTTTGTTTTTTTATATCTTTTAATTCGTAGAAAGTAATGTTTTGGGTAAATTCTTTCAATAAAGCGTTTGCCTTTCTTTTAGTGAGAAGGTTGTCTTTCATAATTTCGGGCAAATGTTCTTTAACTTCTTCTAATAGAAAAGAGGGGGCTATAAATTGTAACTTATTCTTCTTGTTTTTAAGAATAGAGGCTATTACGCCATTAGGGGTGTAAAAGCAACTGAAAATGATATTGGAGTCGGAAATGACTATCATATTTTATGCTTTTTTTCTTCTTTGGCGATAGCAGCTTCCCAACGTTTGGTCATATTGCGATTTGCTTGTTTTGACATAGCCATTATTTTATCTTTAAATTTTAGAGGGATGCCGTTTTCATCTTCCTCTAAAACTTCGGAAGTAACTGTTACATTTTTTTTGGATTCTTTTTTCTTAGTAACTTTCACAAAGTCAAGAGTTTTAAGGTAATTTATTACCTTTAAGGCTTCAGGATTATTACTGTTTATAGTTGCTATGTAAGACATAATGTTTAAGTATTTTTTATTTGTATGAGGCAAAGGTAGTAATAAATTAGGAGACTGGCAAAAAATGGGTTAGGTTTTACTAATTGAGGGTTAGTAATTGGATTTTTTGGAGTATCATAAGATACCGAAAGATAACGGAAGAGGTAATATAGGTAAAAAGTAAAAGGTAAGAGGTAAAATGGGTACGGTTAGCTTATAGAGAGCTTATAGGAAGCTTATACGAATCTTGGACGATTGGTATAGGAAGGGTATATAA
>NZ_AJZR01000037.1:0-3923 GCF_000271925.1 Capnocytophaga sp. oral taxon 412 str. F0487
TGAGAGATATAAAAATCAGTCATAGGTATTTCACCTCTTAGAGCTCTATTAAAATTCTTATATCCCTCTTTGGTTGTATAAAATCTCAATACAGCTTCTTCCTCTAACGAAAGCTCCTTAGTAAATTTTCTTTTGACTTTTCCATTTAGTAATATCTTGTATTTTAATTAATTTTCTCTATATGTATATAATGATATTTTTTTTCTTTTGATAGAGAAAAGACCCCTTCTTTTTCCAAAAAGTAATTTATAAAATCATAATCAAAAACATAACATTCATCATATAGATTAGGAATTTGAAATTTATTTTTTAAAGAGATAGGCAAACCAAAATTATCTGTCAAAATATTTTTATCCACATTCTCTTCTCTAACATAATTTTGAACAATAGATAAATTCATTCTACCTCTTTGAAATATAGCCACTCTACCTTCTCCCGTTGTTGATTGATAATATACTAATAAAATAATAGTTAGATACTTCTCTGACAACCTTCTCAAGAACTCATCATAAATGTATAGTGAATAATTGAATTGCACCTCTATTTCTATCCAATTCTCATATTCAAATGAAATAATAATAGTCTCTTTGGGCGCATAGAGCCACCACTTTGGAGTATCTAAAAATTCTATTCTTTTTATAGAATAGAAAGTTTTAAACTCATTAATAATATTATCTATATTATCATTTTTTACATAAATTTTTGAAAGAGTTCCCATAACAACTTATTTTATTACTTGAATCTATCGTTTCATTTTATTAATATCTTGTGAAATAGAGTTATTGACTTTTGAAAACAAGCTGCCTTTTCCAGCTTGTTGTTGTGCTAAAGTTTGCCCTGTAGTTAAGGCTGTACTTTGACTTAGCTTCGTTTCTACTACTACCATATCTTGTATATTACCTCTTGCATCATATTTAATCCAAACTTGATCAGCAATAAAGAACTCGCCTTGTTTGTTACAAGGAGGGGTTAGTCCAGGAAGACAGAAATGTTTTTACACATTGTAAATAGGTTCTGTATTATCTAAAACTTGTTTAAGTTCTTTAGAGGCATTGTAATATCTTATATTATCAATATCTTCAGGGTCTTCGTCAAAATATTCCTTCTGTTTTTGAAAATAGCTATCCATAAATTCCTGATAGTTACTATCATTGCAAAGTTTTAAAATAACCGCTTTTTTCATTGGTGCAAATTGCCCTAAAATATCCCACAACTCTTCTTCTGTTTTATCTTTAATATATTCATATAAAACATTTAAATCTTTCCATTTTTCAAAGAAAGGAAGGGCTTTCTGTTTATAAAAAGTAATAAACTCATTGGCTATTTTTTCAATATTTTCTTTTTTAATTTTTTCTAAGTTATATTTTAAAGTTTTTTCATTTAAATTAAAAGATGGGCGGTCAATAATATTATAATTTTTTCCTATTAAATCATATTTTGATAGAATATTCATTACAATACTCTCTAATTCAATATACACTATATAAATATCAAATCCTTGAAAATATATAGTGCTAATATTATTTTCCATATAATAATATATAACATATAAATTTTCCTTGCTTTTGCGAACTAAATGAGTACCCAACCTAAAATCATCACTTGATGTTTCTATAAGGATACTATTTTGTTCATTAAAATTTCTATTTTTTTCTAAAATGAAATTATTATAATCAATGTGGTTCATATTCAAAACATTTGTATAGGAGGAATTTTTATATTATCGCCCTCACTTATTATTTTATATACATCTTCACGATAAATACGAATTTTATCAGTTTTCTTAATAGGTGAATTTATAGGCAACTTATCACTTCTCACCTCAAACTCTATGTATTTTTTATTAGGGTTATTCTTAAAAACATCTATTAATTCGCTTTTTTGGTTAGCTGTCCAAGGCGAGGTAGCCTTTAACTTGCTGTCACTTATTATGGCTTTAAAATAGCTCCTTCCTCGTTCATCGCGTAGTTCTTTTACAAACAAATCATCAGCAATAATATTGTCTTTTACTCCTTTTAAATATACTTGTTTTAAGTGTGTATAGTCTTTATAAAGAGTACTAAAAGGAGATATGTTTCTAATTTTAGAACTTACTAAAGATTCAAATTGTCTTCCTAACTGTGTATTTGTTTTAAAGAAATTACTTTTTCCCCATTTTGTCCAAGTAATATCGGTTTTAGAGATTTCAAAGGCATAGGCAGGGTCTTCTTTTATCAGTTTCCATTTAAGGAAATCGTCTTCTGTCTTTAAAAGCTGTCTTAATTCACCTCCTGTAGATTTAGAAAGTAAATCCTTTTCTAAGGCTTCTTGCAATGTTTTATCCCAACTTTTTACAAGTTTTTCTATTTTACTGTTTTTTAAAGAGCTTAGTAGAGATAAAGTTTGTTTTTCTAACTCTGCTGTTCTTTTTCCTACTTCTCGTCTTGCTTTTTCAACAAAAGTATCTAGTTCTTTGGTGTCTACTCCTTCTTTTTGCAGTTTAGCACTTACTTTAGGCAAATCATCTAATATAGCTACTGAGAAGGTCGCTAAATCAGTAAGGGTACTTATAGTACTCCAATTCTCCACAAACCACTTGCCTCCAGCTCCCATATTTTCTATTTCTTTTCTATGGGATTCATTTTGCATATAGGCATTTAACGACAAATTTACTATTTCAATGGTTGCTGCTGTTTTCAGTATTACACTTGCTCCCTTTACAAATAGTCCTCTTGAAGCTCCATATACCCCTAAGAAGTTAGATGCTATCTCTATTGTTTTTAAAAGGTCTTCCTGATTTTGTTCCTTTGATAAATGATAAATATATATAATAGGTAAAACATCAACTTTAGGTGTTGTTGAATTTTTGTAAAGATAAACAGTTGCAACATCTAATAAATTTTCTTTTGAAAAATTACTTAAGTCAGAGACGTCTAATTCTGATGGGATTCCTTTATTTAATACTGTAACTTTCCAAGATTTTATAAATTTAGAACGATTATGTTCTTTAATATTTTTGATCTCTGTAAAGAATCTATAATCACCTGTCTTAAATAGCCCTAAAAAACAAAAATGTCTGAGACTTTGTTCTTCTGCTTTACTATACTTATCTGTTAATTGAAGAAGTTTATTGAGATAACGCATTACATTATCTCCATCTATTCCTGAATATAAATCATAGACTACTTCTTGATGATTATACAATTGGTTATACAAATACTTATCATCTTTAAAGCTATTGATAACATTAAAGATAGCACTTTCTTCGTTCGTTCCTGCCTTATCAATACTTCCTTTAGAAAGTGATTGTAAATATTTCCACAGTGTTTCATCTGAAAGTTCAGAAATGATAAAACTTGGAATATCCTCAAGCAAAGCATCTATTTTGTTATAATCATAACCAGCTTTTCCAAATGCCTCTTTGTATAGTTTAGCTATATGTCTTTTGCTTTCCCCTGTAATTTCAAAGCCAATGTAATTAAGGATTTCTTTTAATGCGTGATATCCTTTTGTTTTGATAGTAATAGCAGGTTCTTTTCCTTGGGCATAGTAAACATACATAGAGAAAACAGCATTATACTCGTTAAATTCTACAGAGTATCCTGTTCTTCCTACAATATTCCCTACAGTAGATAAGTTCAATTTCCCCTTTTTATCATTGCAATAAAGTCCTACTATTTTTACTTTCTTATTTTCTTTATTTGTAAAATATTCATCTAAACGAGTTTCTGAAGAATATTTTTCTAAGTTATAATCTTGCTTAGCAGGAGGAAAATTTACTTCTTTATTCTTATTGCTTCTAAGGAAATCTAATATTTGTTGTAATGAGTAAACTAAATACTCTCCTTCCCCTTGTCCTTGAAAAGCGTATAACTTCACTTTAGGGTCGTTGATTTGCTTCCAATCGCGGTAGAAGAAGTCTTGCCCCTCATTGTAATCCATTA
>NZ_AJZR01000038.1:0-2449 GCF_000271925.1 Capnocytophaga sp. oral taxon 412 str. F0487
AGAAGGGCAAGACGTGGAAATCGCAAAAGGGGAGTATGCCCTATACCAAAGTTACAGGACTCAAACGAGGACGTACCTACATCTACAAAGTGGGAGTAGCTTGTGGCTTAGAAACAGCCCATAGTAGCTCGGTATTTGGTGAAGAGAGCTATATGTATAGCACCGAACAGGAGTTTACTACCACCGAGCAGATAGACGAAAAGAGCCAAGTGCAATGTGGGGTAAAACCCGAAATACGCATCAAGAACACTAACCCACTACAGGACAATCTGTATCCTAACACGACCTTTACAGCAGGTGATTTCCCGGTAACGGTACTCAACGCTACGGGTAACAATGGCGTATACTCAGGTGAAGGCTATGTGAAAGTACCTTATTTGCAAGACACTAAAATAAGGGTAGTGTTTAACGGCATCAAGCTCAACACCGAACGGCAACTCATAGAGGGAAAACTCGTAACCACTTATGATGAGACGGAGAGGAATGTGGTGGAAGTGCCTATTATTAAAACACTTAATGATGCTATAAATTCATTAAAGAATGTAGGCAAGCAACAAGAGGAGATAGTTCAGAATCAAGAAAAGTTAGAAAAACAGCTTTCTGAAAATAAAATAGACAAAGAAGAGTATGACAAAAAAACTAAAGAAAATATATCTCAATGGGAGAAAACATTATCGGTTTATAATGATGTAGAAAGTTTTACAGAGAAACACCCTTTAATAACAAAAGAAGAAGTTAATGAACTGAAGGAACTTCAACAGCAAAAGAGTTTTGCAGGAAATAGTGTTAGCAAAAAAGACTTAGAGAATACAAAAAAGATTAATGCGAGACAAACTGAAACAATAGAAAAACTTTTAAAAAAGGAAGATGAAATTAGAAAGTTAATAGATGATTTTATTGCTAATTGTCCTGATTGTCAAAATCCTAAACTTTTTCTTGATGCATTAGTTCAGATAGCTCAAAATGTTGGGAGAAAGGAAGCTGAAAATTCAATAAAGAAGTGGGAAGAATACTTTCGTACAGGTGTAGCTTCTACAGAAGCAATAAAAGTTAATATCTGTTTGGGATTAGAGAAAAAGATTGAAATCAGAAGTAAAAATGGTTATTTTGAAAAGATATATGAGCAAATACCAAGAAGAACTTATAAATCTTCTATGGAAGCATTAGGTTTTTATAACACCTATTCATATGCAGATGCTATAGTGATTAATGGAAAAAAAATAAACTATACAGGAGAGATTAAGATAAAACCTAAAGAAGAATTTAATATATGCTGTGTCGAACTAAAAGCAGGTAATTTAACCTATAACGCAAAAGAGACAAACCAAATATGGTTCCTAAATGACAAAAATATTTATACAGCGAAATTAATTTTCAGTTCAAAAGATGATATTGATTTAGTTTGGAAATACTATTATATCAAAAACAAGAATGAGACTAAAGAGAATGTGATAAAAGAATATGATAAGATCCATAAAACTAATTTTTATAATCTAATCCTTAGGAAGGTGAAAAAATGAAGAAAAGAATAATTACATATAGCTCTATTATATTAATAATAGCTTTTTTCATAGTTAAATATATTGAATTCTTAGATGTACAATTTAATGTTATTTATATAGAAAATAGTTTATTATACAGAAATTATAATGATCTTTATGCAAGTCAAGGAGGCAATCCCTTATATGAAACTTTTTTAAAAGTAATGCAGAAAAAAGATAATAGGATTTACCATCTTTTAAAAGAAGGTAAACTTCGTTTGCAAAAAGATGATAAAGAAAATGTAACATTTATTTGGTTTAGAACTAATGAGGGTGAAACTGTAAGAAATAGTGACTTAACCTTTTTTAAATACTTATTTTTTAAAAAGAATATATTTATAAACTTTAATTTTAAAGAGTATTTTGATTACAAAGAAAATATAATTTATAAACTCAACGGGAACTCTTTTATAGCAATTGACCCCCTAAACACAAATAAAATTCAGTTAAAATACGCTAATAAAATCAACTGCAAACCGTGTAAAATTTTTGTTGAGGACTATTTTACACAACACACTTATTTACTAATCCAAGCTAACAATATAAAGTTTATTAATTCAACTTTTAGTAATTATAGTAAAGAAATTATCTACCAAACATTTAAGGATATGTATAAGAATAATAAAGATACCTTTCTAATAAATCTTTGTTATTACAATATAGAGGATTTAGAATGTTTAGATTAATTTTTTTCACGTTCTTTGACATATTGAACCTTTTGATATTAGCGACCAACTCAAAAACGGCACTTTGCCCACAGAAAACGAGTTTGGCGACCTTTCTACCTATAGCCCTGAACAAAGCGCAGTCATCGCTAAATTTACAACCAGCAGAAAGCCAAAAGAGAACACTTATTACATCTTTTTGGTAAACGACAGCACTGGCGATCACGGCTATATGCGATTAGG
>NZ_AJZR01000039.1:0-65623 GCF_000271925.1 Capnocytophaga sp. oral taxon 412 str. F0487
TTGGTGTGACGGTCATTGGGTCAGGTACTACCGTAATGGTCGGTGTACCCACCTTAATTACGGCAGTAGCTGTTTGACAGTTACTATTTGGATTAAGCGCTTCGCACTCTTTATAAGTAATGGTATAAGTACCTGCAGGTGTATTAGCAGGGATAGTTACCACTCCATTTTCAGGATTCAAGACAGGAACGTTACCACCGTTGATAGGAGTAGCAGGCACTACATTGGTAATAGTTACCGTGCCACCAGTTCCAGCTGTTGGTTTAGTACCTCCTAAACTATCATTGTCAAGTACACTGATTGTGGTTTGAGTTGTTAAACCATTAGGTATGTTAAAGGTATCGTCTTTCACTACTAAAGGAGTTACTCCTAAATGAATAGTAGAAGTACCTGTTTTTGTGTTACCAAAAGTGTCTTTGGCTACAAAAGTAACTGTAATAATACCGCCTGGTACTGTACAAAGGTCAGCAGGAGTATTATAGTTATTTGTAATAGTTGCTATCGCACCACAAGTATCGGTGGCGGTAGCTGTGCCGAGCCAATTGCTGATAGCCGTAGTAGTCGTAGTTGAGTTGCACACTATATTTAAAGGAGTAGGTGCTGTGAAAGTAGGAGCAGTAGTATCGTCTACTGTTAAGGTAACGGTTACGATGCCACTAGTACAGCCCGCAGTGCTAAGAGCGCGTACATAAGCCGTTTGGGTAGTGCGAGTGGTTACGTGAGTAATCATAACAGGTGCCGTAGTGCTTGAAACAGTAGCTGTAGGGGCAGTGTACCAAAGCAAGGTAGTACCCGTAGGGGCAGTTACATAATTAGCAAACGACACAACATTACTAGTTGCTGTTGGACAAAGAGTTTTACTACCGGTAATAAGGGTAGGTAAAGCTACAGTAAGTACATCTACCTTAGCTACAGTACTTGTAGCTACGCCACAAGAACCAGTTACTACCGCATAGTAATAAGTAGTGCCCGTAGCTGTAGTAGGAGGTGTATAGGTAGCTACGTTAGCTCCCGTAATAAGAGAGCCTCCCGTATTGTTATTGGTTGTATTAGAATACCATTGATAAGCAAGAGTGCCTTCACCCGTTGCTACTACATTGAGAGCTGTAGCTGTAGCATCCTTACAAATAGGAGTTGTAGGAGTTACTGGCTGAGTAGTGATAGTAGTAACCGCTTGTTTAGTATAAGTGAACTCATTAGAGTATACCGTAAGGTTATCACATAAACCTACTATATCAGCTGTATATCTTACCCTAAAAGTAGCACCACTTGGAGTATTATTAGGATTTATAGAGAAAGTACGTATCCGAGCATTTGCATTATTGCTATATACTTGATCGTAATAGTTTTCCCAAGGAGAGGTAGGTGTTTTACGATATTCTAATTGGTAAGCAAAGAAATTACCTCCTCCCAAATTTTTAATTTTATTGCTATAATCGGGAGCAATAGTAGCCTGAGCACTTATAGTACTATTTGTATTACAAATACCATTAATATTATTGTAATTAGGAGTATTAATAGTAATGATATCCGAAGCGGTAAGTACTTGTACTCTTGCTACTGTACTGGTTACTGTACCACAAGTACCCGTAACTGCTACGTAGTAGTAAGTGCTACCCGCAGTTGTAGTAGGAGGTGTATAGGTAGCTACATTAGCTCCCGTAATAAGAGTACCTCCCGTATTGTTATTAGTTGTATTAGAATACCATTGATAACTAAGCGTTCCTTGCCCAGTAGCTGTTACACTAAGAGCCGTAGGTGTAGCATCTTTACAGTAAGCTACTGAAGTTGCAGGTTGAGTTGTGATAGTAGTACTAGCGTTTACATTCAGTTTTACCTCATTAGAATATTTAGTGAGAGTACCACAGAATTCTGCACTATTACTATAAGTATATTTTATCCTTACTGTAGCCTCATTGTAAGCTAATGCTTTTAAAGCACTAGGCTTATAGGTAAGGTCATTAGTCACACTATTGTTAGTTGTAATTGTTTCCCAAGTAGTGCTACCTTTCTTTTTAGCTTGTAATTCATAGTTAAGCGTTCCTCCTGCATAGGCTGGAGTAATGGTAGCTTTAGCAAGATAAGAAGGAGCATTTCCTGTATTATCACATACTGTTTGCTCTGTGAGAGCTGTATTTACTGTAATAATATTTGCTTTTTTTACCGAAGTAGGACACATCTCTACCAAATAGCCTGCCGCTTGTGCATCACTACTGTCCTCTATGGTTATTTTTGTAAAAGGTTTACTAGAAGTTACTTTATAAGCTATATCTGTTACCTTTGTAGGGTTCTTTACCGAAATAAGGCGACTGTTAGCACTTGGATTAGTTACATTTACATCGTTTCCATTACATCTAAAAGCCTCTCTGAGAGTAATATCACCACAGTCTACACTAACTTTTGCTCTATCATAAGCGCTAATACCATTTCCACCTCCCATTCCTACAAACCAAAGTTCAGCTTCTGTTACAGGCTCTTCAAAAGTATAAGTAAGTGTTTTAATATTGTTGTTACTATTAAGTACCCAAGGTAAATCGCCACTATAGCTACTTTGGCAATAAATAGAACTCCTAGGCTCTCCTGCATTCGAAAAATTACCCTTGCCTGTATAAGAACGCGTTACCTTTACTCCTCCCATAGTAGCGGTTGCATTTTGTTCTCTTCCAAACTGAGCGTTAGGCATTGTATCACAACTTGCATCTGCAATAATAGATGCTAAACAAATTTCCACGAAGAAACCATAACCACCTGTTTGTCGTTGTTTTTCTATAACTTGTAACACAAGTTCTGTAAAAGGCTCTGTAGAAGTAATCCCTATTTTAGCATCCGTAGTCTTATGATCTATAGATGATATTTCATTACCAGAGACAGTAAGTAAATTATTCTCACCACAAGTAGAACGTGCGTGTAAAGTTGCCGTTCCTTTATTAGTTGTTATTTTAACCACATCTATATGAGGATAAGATTGCCATCCACCAGACTTACGTGTTCCACTATAACCAAAGGCTGCTAAAAAAACTTCAACATCTATTACGGGCTTACTAAACTTATAGGTAATTTTGCTTACCTTGTTAGAGTCCATAAAAGGATATTTCTTGCCACCAAAAGTATTCTTACGAGATTTACCACAATAGGTTTCGTCACTTTGCGTATCTCCAGGAATAGTTTCCTGATTAGAATACATAATCTTATCAATAGACCAGCCTCTCGTTTCTAATATGCGAGTTACTGTAATACCTCTAACAACAGCGGTTTCTTCTACTCTTTTTTCAGTAGGTGTACCTACTGTTGTATAAACAACAGGCTCAGGCATAGAATTACAAGACTGCACTTGTGCTTCTACCCCCTCAAAAGAGATTAAGAAAAATGCTATAGCTAATAGAATTTTAGTGATATTTTTCATTCTTGTTTTGTAAAAAGACATTGTTAGTGATTTATTTTGGGCGCAAAATTAGTAAAGATTTTTTACATTCTCTACACTGAAGCAATAATTAACACAGTTTTAACAAGTTTAAGGGTAAAAACAACCGTTTTTAATTCTTTTTAAATCTCTTTTTCTTTACACTTTCTACTCTTTACCTTTCCTTACTTGTGTAAAAAATAACACTGTTATATCTTCTGTTTCTGCTGTAATCTGTTTTCTCTTTCATAAGGTAGGTATGAGCTATAAGAAACGCATTAGCCGAAAGGGAAAAAGGTAGCTTCGCTACAAAAAGTCTCGCACAGATTTTACAGAAGTATACTGTAAAAAGAAACTGTAAATCAGAGTTATATATTGAACGGACATTAACTCTTAATTTCGTGTGTTTGCTCTATTTGCTAATCGTTTTGCTTGTTGTGTTACGACTTTTTTTGTATCTTTGTCCCCTCATTTCACTGTTAAAACTATGTTTCAAGGAGTACTTCAAAAAATGCTTACCGAATGGGCTGACCCCATACGGTATTACTTGCCAATGAAAGGCGATTTTGTGCTGATGAACCAACTCATCGGAAAGGATATAACGCTCCAATTTGTACGCTTTCAGTGTATGAATTGTGGGGAAAATAAGCCTATCTTCCGTCAGGGTTATTGCAAAGAGTGCTTTTTTGAAGTCCCTCAAACCGCCGATTGGGTGATGCACCCCGAACTTAGCAAAGCGCATTTAAACATCGAAGAGCGCGATTTGGGTTATGAGCAACAAATGCAGTTGCAACCGCATTATGTGTATCTTGCCAATTCCAGCGACGTAAAAGTGGGGGTAACACGCAAATCACAAGCTCCAACCCGCTGGATCGACCAAGGGGCGCACGAAGCGCTTATACTTGCCGAAGTACCCAATCGCTATTTGGCAGGCATCGCCGAAGTCGCTCTTAAAGCTCATATAGCCGATAAAACTAACTGGCGCAAAATGCTCACCAACCAAATCACTCCCGTAGATTTATTGCGAGTAAAATTAGAGGTGCGCGACTTTGTCCCCGACCAAGTACAACCTTACATCACCGAAGATATCACCCCTTTGCACATTCATTTCCCCGTAGAAAAATACCCTACCCAAGTACGCTCTCTGCAACTGTTGCAAACCCCTACTTATAGTGGTAAACTAATGGGCATCAAAGGGCAATACCTTATTTTTAGCGACAACACCGTCTTTAATGTGCGAGGTAACGAAGGACTGGTGATTAATTTACAAATTAACTGATTTTTCAATTAATTTTTATACCTTTGCAAAAAAAGAATAATTATGTGTGTATTAGTATATCCAAAAGATGAAACCCAAAAAGCAGTGCTAACTTCGTTTTTAGAAGAGAAAAATATAGATTTTGACTATAATATTTCAGATAGTGAGACTTCTAATGAGTATTTGCAAGTGCTTTTGAAACGAGCTAATGAAATTACAGAAAATCCTGAACAAGCAGGAAGGGCTTTTGATGAATTTGATAAAAAAATGAGAGCAAGATATGGATTTTGAGCTAATGATTCATCGTCAAGCCGAAATAGACTTGGAAGAAATTGTAGTTTACTACAATAAAATAAGAGAAAATTTAGGATTTGAAGTATATGAGGAGATTTATAGCTATATACAAGAAATAAAAAGTCGCCCCTTTTCTTTTAGAAAAGAAATAGAACAAGTGCGTGTTTGTTTTACTAAAAGATTTCACTTTGGTATTTATTTTCTTATTGTAGAAGAATTGTCAAAAATTTGGATTATAGGAGCTATAAATGCTAAAGAAGACCCTAATAAATTATTGAGAAGACTTACTATTATCAATATTCCTCAAAAATGATTGATATCATACACTTTGCCAAAGGTGCGAGCCGCACAGGCAGTTGTAGCACGACGTGCAATTAGAACCTTTGGCAAAGTTTTTTATCTAATAAAAACAAGTGTATTTCCTTCTGAAAACTTTTCTGAGAACGCATATCCATCAGTGTTAAACCCTTTCAAATCTTCTACTGAGCGAATCTCGTTTTCTGCTAAAAAACGCACCATACGACCCCGCGCTTTCTTCGCATAAAAACTAACGACTTTCAGCGTATCTCCTTTATAATCTTTGAAAATAGGTGTAATAACGGACACTTTTAGCTTTGTGGTATCAATTGCCTTAAAATATTCTTCACTGGCAAGATTGATAAACAATTCTTCTTCTTGTAATTCGTCGTTCAATGCGTGAGTGATTTTGTCTTTCCAAAAAGCATATAGATTTGTAGCCTTCCCTACGGGTAGTTTGATGCTCATTTCCAATCGATAAGGCGTGATAAGGTCTAAGGGTTTAAGCAGTCCGTATAGCCCAGAGAGAATACGCAAAGACCTTTGCAACTTATCCATTTGCGTTTCGGAGAGAGAATAGGCATCGAGTCCTTCATACACATCGCCATCGTAAGCAAAGAGTGCCGGACGCGCATTTTGTGGAGTAAAAGGCAATGAGAGCTGTTGGTGTCGTTGCCAATTTAGGTCGGCGAGCTTTTGGGAGATATGCATTAGGTTTATGAGTTGCTTTGGAGAGAGTGCTTTAAGGGCAGTGCTTACCTCGCCAATTTCCTTTGGGAAAATAGCCGAAGAGTGTACGGTAGTAGGTAGGGCTGATGTTTCGTTAATGGTTTTGGCAGGAGAGATAACGATTTTCATAGTGATATATAATTAACGGGGCAAAGTTACAAAACAAATGACAATTCGCAATTGATAATTGACAATTGAATAGGGGTGAGACATTTGATAGACTTTAAACGGAACTATGATGGCTTTATAGTGGGTCTTCAGTGGGTCTACAGTGGCTCTACAGTGGGTCTACAGTGGGTCTACAGTGGCTCTACAGTGGGTCTACAATGAAGACTAACCAAAGATTAATAGAATACTAATAGAACTTACAATGTTGTTACTATCAACTGTATCTCTCGTTCTGTGGGTCGAACTTGTCCGACCTAAAATAATTAACTACTATTTTTCATTGTTATTTAAAAAGAAATGCTTATCTTTGCGCGAATAAACACCCGTGTAACTTACACTATGAAATACATTATTACCCTTATGGGATTATTTAGTTTTGGAATGACTCACGCTCAGATTCAGCGTGTAGAACCGCCTTTTTGGTGGGAAGGAATGCACTACAGCCAAGTGCAGGTATTGCTCTATGGCAAAAACATCGCTCAGTACAATGTGGAGAGCGATTTGCCTATTGTAAACATACTGAAAACAGAAAACCCTAACTATCTGTTTGTAACCGTCGATACCAAAGATAAAAAAGCGGGCAACTATACCATTTCGCTATTGCAAAAGAAAAAGAAAGTGGGCAGTGTTCGCTACGAATTAAAAGCGCGTCGTGAGGGCTCGGCTTACCGCAAGAGTTTCGACAGCAGTGATATGATTTATCTCATTATGCCCGACCGCTTTGCCAATGGCAAACCCGACAATGATTCGCACCCTGCACTTACTGATAAGCTCAACCGCTCAGATTCTTTCGGTCGTCACGGGGGGGACATTCAGGGGATTATCGACCATTTGGATTATATACAATCCTTAGGTGCTACGGCTATATGGAGTACGCCCTTATGTGAGGACAACGAACCACAACATTCTTATCACACTTATGCCCAAACCGATGTGTACAGAATAGACCCGCGTTATGGTACTAATGAAGAGTACCGACAGCTCTCAGCGGCTTTACACAAGCGCGGTATGAAGCTCATCAAAGATTATGTAACCAACCACTGGGGCAGTCAGCATTGGATGCTGAAAGACCTGCCTTGCTACGACTGGTTACACCAATTTCCTGGTTATGGACAGAGCTCTTTTAGGATAACTACTCAGATGGACAGCAATGCCTCGGAATGGGACAAAAAGTACTGCGAAAAAGGTTGGTTTGCACGCTCTTTGTCTGACCTCAATCAAGCGAACCCATTGGTACTAAACTACCTCACCCAGAACGCGATTTGGTGGATAGAATACGCCGACCTCGACGGTTTGCGTGTGGATACTTATCCGTATAACGACAAAGCAGGCATTGCCCAATGGACGAAAGCTATTACTGATGAATATCCTTATTTCAACATTATGGGCGAGGTATGGCTTACTGAAAGCGCACAAGTGTCGTATTGGCAAAAGGATAGCCCTATTAGTGCGATACAAAGCTATAACACCTACCTGCCTACGGTAATGGACTTCCCGCTCTTCGGTGCAATAGGTGAGGCTTTCCGTACCACACCTTCGTGGGACAAAGGTATGATGCAACTCTACGACAACTTTGCGAACGACTTTCTGTATAAAGACATCAACAATCTGCTCATCTTTGCAGAAAATCACGATACGGCACGTATCAATCACGTATATCCTAAGATAGAGGATTATAAGATGATTATCACATTGCTAGCAACGGCACGTGGTATTCCGCAATTGTACTACGGTAGCGAGATAGCAATGGCAGGCGACAAGAGTAAGGGCGATGGAGATATACGACAAGATTTCCCTGGTGGCTGGGCAGGCGATACGCAGAACGCTTTTAGCGCTTCGGGGCGTACGGCTACTCAGAAAGAGTATTACGATTTTACGGCTAAACTCTTCAATTGGCGTAAGGACAAAGCCGTAATTCACTACGGGAAGACCAAACAATACTTGCCTGAAAATGAAGTGTATGTCTATTTCCGTTACAACGATACCGAGACCGTAATGGTAGTGCTCAACAACAGCGAAAAGAGCCAAACGCTCCACCTAAACCGCTTTGCCGAGAGTTTGGCGGGATTTTTGAGGGGGAGAGATATTATCTCGGGGAAAGAGGTCTCTCTGAGTGGTGACACTTTAGAAATATCTGCTAAAACTCCTATGCTCATTGAATTAAAATAACAAAGGTATATGATGAAAGAACCTATTAGTTTAGATACAGCCTTACAGATTGTAGGCTCATTAAAAGTAAGGGCTATTAAGGAAAAATCTACTTTAACTAATTTGGTAGAGAAGGATGCGTTAGACCAAAAAATTAAAATGTATTTAAAGGAAGAAAAAATGCTATATGGTACTGATGATATGGCAAGGCTTTCTGTTATGGATAAAGTAGTACATTATTATAGTCCGCTAATAAAACAAATGAATGGAGTGCTATAAAATTGAGGATATTTTTGAAAGAGAGAAAGCAGACCTTTTATCAGGTTTAAAATCTCAAGAAAATCCTATTGCCTTTATATTAGGAGGACAGCCTGCATCAGGAAAGAGTGGTCTAGCAAAAGCTATCCTAAGACAATTTCCTGACAAAGATTTTCTTTTTGTAAATGGAGATATTTACAGAGAGTTTCATCCTAAGGCTAATGAGCTTATAAAATATCCTGAGAGATACTCAACAGAGACGCAAATATTCTCTAACTTTTTTACAGAATCACTTATACAAGAGGCTATTATCCATAAATACAATATCATTGTAGAGGGTACTATGCGCAATCCTGAAGTACCTTTGCGTACGGCATTGTCTTTTAGAAAAAACGGTTTTAATGTGGAAGCTTTTGCGATTGCAGCTCCTGCACTCTTTACCGAATTAGGTTTTTATTTGCGCTATCAAGAAGAAAAAGATTTTCAAGGATATGGACGATTGTCAGATAAAAATTCCCACGACAGAGCAGTAGAAGGCTTACTTCACTCATTAGACCGTTTGTACAACGAAAAGGCGGTAGATAAAATACATCTTTACAATTATCAAGCTGAAAAACATTTAGAAACTTTCTCATTGAGGGAACAGCAATGGGATATAAATATTTTGCCTTCTACAGAAGTTATAAAAGCAAGGAGACAACAATTTCAGGATAAGACACTTCGTTTGCAACTGATAGCACGAGCTTACTCTGTTATACCGCGAATGTCCCCACCTATAAAAGCTATAGTAGAAGCACTTATAGAGCAGTTAAAAGACTAAAGAATGAAAAACATCATTACAATAGGATTGCTAATAGGGTGTGTGTTCTTTGGGAAAGCACAGAGCGAGGCGGATAAATGGCTAAAAGCAGTATCGGCACAACAAGGTATTGCCATTGAGTGGCAGGAGCGCAAAACCTCTCTTGCTTCTGAGGGTATTCGCTCTTTTGTGGGTTACTACCAAGACAATTTTGTAGCGACCCTTTCGATAGGAGGACAGAGCGTGTCGGGGAGTTTCCACTACCGAGATACATCGTATGAGATAAACGAGCAAAAAGGACAATTGGTCTTTTCGCCTAATAAAGATTTCCGATGTGGCACTACCGATACGCCTCATTTGCACCCAAGCCCTTCGACAGCACGTCCTACAATATTAGCCGAAGAAACCGCTCCTACCATTGCCAACACACAAACACTAAGAATATACCGCTTGGCAATGCATATCCCTTATAGTACGTTTAGCACAGAACACTTAGAGAAAAACATACAAAAAGTAAAAACATTTTGGGCAGATACTGAAAACTTCTTGAATGAAGTGTACCTACGCGATTTAGGAGTGCGTTTTGAATTGGTAAACGATGAGCGTCTCATCATCAAAGACGAAAGCAAAGAGACTTTTGCAAGCTTTCACAATGCCGATTACGTTAAGGATCATTCAACAAAGGTTATCAATGAACTTATAGGAGAAAATAGTTATGACGTGGGTATCTCTCTTGCATATACCGCTTCCTTAAAAAAAGGAGTAAGAGGATTGGCTTATCTTAAAGGTGTTTATCAGGCTAATACCAAAGCTGATGCCGTAGCAGTACTTACCAAAGAAGTCATAGCTCACGAGATAGGACACTTATTCGGTGGTAAACACACTTTTGGTAGCTATAAGGGCTCAGAAGCCTACGATAGTGAAAAGACGGAGTATGACAGAGGTACTTCGGTGATGAGCTATGGCAGTCCGCGTGACTTTTTCTCGCTGTCGAGCATTCAGCGCATACGGGAACTATTGACGAAAGTACCCGTGAAAGCTCACGACAAGACTTTCACTACTCAAGCCCCTCGCATAGACCACAGCAAGATTAAAAGTCATTATACAATTCCCAAGGGTACTTTCTTTCAATTCAATATCCCCGCTATCGACCCCGATAGTGCAGAACTGCTATACACCGTAAACCAACACGATGTGCGCAATGGTGCTGAAACCCCTATAACACAATACATTATCTACAAACCTACTCCTGCTAACCCTGTAACTATCAAAACAGAGTATCATAAAGACTCAGGTAGTGTAATAGCCAATAGTGGCTTAGCTCAACAAACTACGGGTACTTTTACCTTTTGGTTGGGGGTGAGCGATGCACAACCCCAACAGTCAGCTGATTATATAGTACAATACGATTTGGCTGAAACCAAAGTAACGGTAAAAGACGGTACCCCCTTCAAAATTACGACTACCCCAAAAAGCGAATACAAAGGAGGTACTCAACTCACCCTTAGTTGGAACGTAGATAATACTATTTTCAAAGACACCAAAGTGCGTATCCTACTCTCAGATGATTTAGGCAAGACGTTTAAACATATAGTAGTAGCAGAAGCCGATAACAATGGCAGTAAAGAAATCACCTTGCCTAATATTAGCACTACCCAAGCCGTCTTAAAAGTAGAAGTAATCGATGGTTTAGCCTTTGACCTTACTAACTACAACCCTAAAAATGGAGGTTTTACCATTGAAAAGAATTCAGCCCTTCCCGAACCTCTCCTTTGGGCATCACTTCCTAATCATCTTACCCTTTCTTGTGAACAATCTATTCCAGCCGTAACACTTCCTACTGTTACAGGTGGTTGTACTCCTGTGGTTACCCTTCAAAAAGAAGAACGCATCAAAGGCAATTGTGACTATACTTATACTATCAAACGCATTTTTATAGCTACCGACACTTGTAACCAAACACTTACTTATACTCAAACTATTAACGTAATAGATAAAACTCGCCCTACTTTTGTAGAGGCTTTACCCCAAAATATGAGTATTAAAGAAGGTGAAACAATCCCTACCCAAGTAACGCTCACCGCTACTGATAATTGTGGCACCGCTACTGTTACGCCTTCTCATAAAGAAGTAAAAACTAATGGAAAAGTCTCTCAGCTTATCTATATGTGGGAAGCTAAAGATGCTTGTGGCAATGTTACTACCCACCAGCAAATTATTACCATTGTACCTAAAACAACTCCTATACCTCTTACTTGGGCAACACTTCCTAACAATATAACCGTAGATTGTGCCAAAGCTATTCCAGCTGTGCAAACCCCTACCACACAACGAGGCTGTGCTAAGGTAGTGATTACTCGCGCCGATAAAGAACTCAACAAGCGATGCCTTAACAACTTCACGTTAGAGCGTACTTTTACCGCTTCCGATGGTTGTACAACTCTTACCCATACCCAGCGTATTACCGTAGCCGATACCACCCCACCTACTTTTGTAGGGACTTTACCTCAAGACCTCACGATTAAAGAAGGAACACCTATCCCCCAACAACAGAGTATTTCAGCAGAAGATCCTTGTGCAGGACAACCTACTGTTACAATGTCTCCAAAAGAAGAAACTCTCACTAACGGAAAGCTCTATAAAGTTGTTTATAAGTGGGTAGCGTGTGATGTGTGTGGCAACAAAAGGGTGCATACGCAAACCATTATCATTACCCCAGTAATACCACAACCACCTACACCGCCAATAGTTCCTTCTGTTAAAGAAGTGGTGATTTACAATGCCGTTTCTACTCAAAAAGGCTCAGATAACTATTTCAGAATAGAAAATACAGATGAAAACCGACCTATTACCTTACTTATTTTTGATGAAATGGGCTTGAAAGTATATGAAAGTAACCATTATCAACAAAAAGGTGAATATTTTAGAGGCTATCCTAATGTAAAAGGAGTGATAGGAAGCAAACGCTTAGCAGGTACTTATTTCTATGTGGTTACCTACTATTTCAAAGGACAGCAAGAAACAAAAAAGGGATTCCTATATGTAAGATAACTTGTTAAATTTTGCTTGCTATTTGTTAATTGTTTTGTACCTTTGCGCCGTTTTTTAAAACCAAACTAATGAAACATATATTACACTACTTACTTTGGCTATGCCTAAGCATAGAGGTAGCCAATGCACAAACTAATATCCAAAGTGTTATAGCTCTTTTTGCTGAAAAACCCTCTGTAGAATGGGCTCCCCCTATTCCTAATTCACCTTCTATGCTCGTACAATGGCAAGCGCGAACTACTTCTAATGGTTTCTACTCGTTTGTAGGTTATTACCAAGATCATTTTGTAGGTGTTATCAGCTTTGACAAACAGCAGTTAAGCGGTGAAGTGTTTTACAGAGGAAAGTCCTATGTATTGGGAACTTCTCCCCAAGGAATGCTCACTGTAGAGGCGGTAACCGATGAACACGATTGTGGTGCGAGTTCTTTGGGAAAACAAGCCCTCACTGCCCGCAATTTCTTTCCCGAAGGCAATGAAGATAAGAACGACCCTCCTATCGAGCAACCTGAGATTTACAATTCACTTTATCCTAAAGCGCTCATTCACACCGATGGCGTATTCAGGCACTACCGCTTGGCAATACCGGTGGATTACAGCATTTACAATTCGGTATATTTTAATAGAAATGTAAATAAAATCAAAACGTTTTGGTATGCCACCGTTGCCTTTATGAATGAGTTATATCGCAATGATGTGGGGGTGGATTTTACTTTGGTAGATGATGAGGCACTTATTTTTACAACTGAAGAAAATCATTTATTCCGCAGAAGGGAAGCTGCTAATGAAGTGGTAAACAACGGTACTATCACCTTAAATAAGAAGTACGACCCTAAGAAGTACGATTTGGCAGTGATCCTAACTGATTATCGCGAGAACTACAATGGTTTGGCAGCGGTCTATGCAGTTTATGAGCAACACAACAAAGCTAACGCGGCAGCACGTCCTATAAAACCTTCTACCATTGCCCACGAAATAGGACATATGTTTGGTGCAGACCATACATTTTCTAACGGAGGACAATATTCTAGTAAAACTGAAACAGGCTCGGGTCAGTCGATTATGAGTTACGGTCACGAGCACCCACGCGATTTCTTTTCGCTTATAAGTCTGCAAGAAATACGCAAATTCTTGGGTAACTCTATGGCGTATTACGCCGATGAAGCACGTACCCAAGAGGCAGGTAAACGCGTAGAAGGTACAGGCTCTAACCTTGTTTATGGAGTAAAGAGCAACAACCGCCCCCCAGTGCTCGATAGAACGCATTTAAAGAAAACTTATACCATACCCGAAGAAACTTATTTTCAATTCTATCTCAACGCTACCGACCCCGAAGGCGATGCGCTTACTTATATAGCTCACCCCGCTGATAGGCGTTTTCACTCTACCAAATCTAACGCTCGCTTTATAACCTATAAGGGAAGAGCTGAAAGAAATATACGCTTTGAAACTACTTGGTTTGAGAGTGAACGCAATACCTTTGTACCCATAGGAGCTGCCGATTCTTACAAAGAAGGTAGTTTCACCTTTTGGTTAGCTGCTGCCGATCATAACAAAGACAATAGTAACCACGTAGTGAAATACGATGTAGAAGAGGTACAAGTGAAAATAGTCAAAGGTAAACCTTTTGAAATACAGAATTTCGACAATGGTAGTTGGGAGCAGAACAAGACCTACAAAGGAGGTCAGACAATTTCGCTTCATTGGCAGGTAGACGAGGCTATTTTTACCAAAGATAGTAAGGTGCGTATCCTTTTGTCAACCGACTCTGGTAAAACCTATAAGTATGTATTGAAAAAAGAAGTAGCTAATAATGGTACTTGCCAAGTAGAGCTTCCCAATATATCCGTAGGCACTACTCGCGGACATTTTGGCAAACAAAGAGGACAAGGCATCATCAAAATAGAAGTAATCGATGGCTTGGCTTATGCATTGTCTTGTACAAAGCCTTATCACGTAGGAGGTTTTATGATACAAAAAGACCCTACAAAACCTGAAACTACGCCAGAACCAGAACCTCAGCCTCAACCAGAGCCCAACCCGCAACCTCAACCTCAACCACAGTCCCAACCACAACCTAACCCAACCCCCCAACCCAACCCGCAGCCTAACCCTCAACCACAGCCTAGCCCGTCAGACTCTTCTGATTCATCAACATTACCTAATGCAACAGCTATTATATACAATGCTGTCTCAACTACTAACCCCGAGAACTATTTTAAAATAGAAAATGCTGACGAAGATCGCCCTATCTCGGTGCTCATCTTCGATGAAATGGGACTCAAAGTATACGAGAACAACTATTACGGCAAAAACGGTGAAGTGTTTAGGGGTTACTCTAATCTAAAAACTATAAGTAACAAACCTCTTGCAGGTACCTATTTCTATATAGTTACCTATTATAAAGATGGTAACTTAGAAGAAAAGAAAGGATTCCTATATGTAAGATAATCGGATTTCTTACCTGTTACCTAATACTAACGACTAATAACTAACAACAAATGAAAATATCAAAACTCTTACTACTCTGCTTCTTACTAACAGCAGTAACCAACGCACAACAAAAAGCTATTGAGGTCATACGCCTTTTTGATACAAACACCTCAGTACAATGGAATGTTCCTGTCAAAGGAAAATCTATATCGTTCAGTTGGCAAGCACGCCCCAATAGCCTTGCCCAAGAAGGCTTCCGCACTTTCGTTGCCTATCACAATGGCAATTTTGCAGGAACGCTCTCAATGAATAAAGCTACCCTATCAGGTGAAGTATGGCACGATGGTCATTCTTATTTCATCAACACTGAAAACGGAATGATCAAAGTTACTACTGATAAAGAGCACTTCACTTGTGGCACTTGCGCCGATGGGCAATGCTCCCAAGCCACAACTCCCACTTCCCAAAGACTACCTATGCAACTCGCGCCTGCTAATGCGATGACTGCACGTGGGGCAATACTGCACGAAGAAGCACTTCCGTCTGACGACAAAAAAGTGCTTTACAATACCAATGTACTCAGAACCTATCGTTTGGCTATGCTCATCGATTACAGTTTCTACAAAGAACGTTGTTATGGTGACATAAATAAGGTAAAAGAATTTATGACAAAAGTAGAGGCAGGACTCAATGAGGTATGCGGTAGAGAGATTGGCTGTCAATTTACTTTGGTGAACGACCCTCGTCTTATCATCACTACCAAAGACAAAGAAATATACGATTACCCTGTGGTAAGAGAGGTAGTGAATAGAGCGACTTCAGATTTCAATAACCTTATAGGCGAAAAGAATTACGATGCAGGTATTGTCTTTTCTATATACCGTGATAACCGTGGTTTGGCGCATTTGGGTGAAATTACAGGGAAACTAAAAGGTGGCTGTATCGCCAATCACGAGTTTTATATCATCCTTCACGAATTAGGACACTTATTAGGCTCTGCACACACCTTTACCATAGGAGGAGCAACCGCTTCTTCTCATACCGAGCCCGATAGAGGGAACTCTATTATGAGCTATATCAATGACCCTAACGGCACTTATTTCTCACTTCCGTCTATATACACCATCCGTAACCGTACCAATTTGCACGATGCCTATTACAGCGATAAAGCCCGTACTCAGTTGGTAGGCTTGCCACAAGACAATATCCCTTACGGTGAAGTTTCTACTAACCGTGCCCCTGTAATCCAACGTTCTACCTTAAAGAAGGAATACAAACTCCCCAAAAATACTTACTTTCAATTCAATATAGAAGCAACCGACCCCGATGGCGACCCCCTTCTCTATATGGCACATCAAGCCGATTTTAATCAATTTGGCAAAGCGCGTTTCCCTTCTAATCGCCCTACCGAAAGCAACCATATAGAGTTCTATCAACCCTATAGAAAAAATAATAACACTAATGAATGGGAAAAAGTACTTTATAAGTTCACAGGTGAAAACGAAACCGGCATTTTTACTTTTTGGTTAGGCGTATGCGACGGTAAAATAGGAGCTTACAAAAACGGAAAACCGCACGTAGCGCTCTATGATGTCTATGAAACCAAAGTAAATATAGTAGAAGGTAAGCCTTTTAGGATAACTAATATAACTAAAAGCAGTGCCGGAAAATTTAAATATGGTAAAGAAACTACTATCTACTGGGATGTTGATAAGAATGTTTTTGGCAACGATAGCAAAGTGCGTATACTCTTTTCAGACGATTATGGAAAAACCTATAAATACGTGTTAGCTGATGGAATACCAAACAACGGACAAGCTACGGTCATTTTTCCTACACAAGCCAAAGGGTGGAAAAATTCTAATCTTTTTGTAGAAGGTCTCTTTAAAATAGAAGTACTCGACCATATTGCCTATGCTGTGAGCACTGACACCCCAGGCACTTTGGATATGCACAGCCCTGACATTACCTTTAAAAATTTGCCTGAGCCTGTGATAACTGTTAAAAAGAATGCTATTCCCGAAAAACCTAACGTTACCGCCGAATCTCATTATTGTGGTGCTAATAAAAAAGCTGAGGTAACTTTTTCAGAAGAAGACCATACTACCTATTTATTGCGCAAATGGGTAGCAAAAGATAAATGCAACTATTCTGCTACAGCACAGCAATTTATCTATTACGAAAAAGAAGCGCCTACTAAAACCTTGCGTTTTGTAACTCCTCTTCCTGAGGATAAACACGTACAATGCCGAGGCGATATCCCTGCCAAAGCTGAATTAAAAGCAGAGGGAGCCGAAAACATTCACATAGACTATGAAGAAGAGTTTAGAGAAGGCGACCGTAAGTCTTACAAACTCACTCGCTCTTGGATAGCCTATGCCGATGGAGCTTTGCCTATCCGTTATACCCAACAAATTTTCCTCAAAGACACTCAAAAACCAGTGCTCTCGTCTTACCCTCCAAGTATGACCGTAAAGAGCGACGCCGATGTGCCTGTAAGAGAAAACCTCACTGCAACCGATAATTGTGATGGAGCTTTACAAGTAGTATCTAGCCAAAGCAGTGAAGACAAAGACGGTAAAAAAATAGTGCGCTACGTGTGGTTCGTAGAAGATAGCGCTCATAACGAAAACCGTTATGAACAAGTAATCACTATTGACCCTAACGCTCAAAATCATCAACCACAACCACAACCACAACCACAACCTCAACCTAACCCACAACCTCAACCGCAACCTAATCCGTCCGACCCGTCCAAATCACCCTCTGCGACACTTATAATATATAATGCTGTCTCAACTACTAACCCCGAGAACTATTTCAAGGTAGAAAATGCCGATGAAGATCGCCCTATCTCATTACTTATTTTTGATGAAATGGGCTTAAAAGTGTATGAAAATAACCACTATCAGCAAAATGGTGACTATTTCAGAGGCTACCCTAACGTAAAAGGAGTGGTAGGTAGTAAACGCTTAGCGGGTACTTATTTTTATGTAATTACCTACTATTTTAAAGGACAACAACAAACCAAAAAAGGAATTTTATACGTAAAATAGATATTACTAAAAATATAATTGATAAATGAATAAGATAGATATTTTATTACTGGTAATTCTGGCTTTCGGAGCTGTACGTGGCTTTATGCGAGGGGTTATCATCGAAATGGCATCGCTATTAGCTATTGTGATAGGTATCTATGGGGCGATACACTTTTCGTTTTTTACTGCCTCGTTGTTAGACAAGATTCTACCTGCCGAAAAACAAACCTTGGAGATCTTTGCATTTGGTATTACCCTCATTGTATTAATGCTGGGGGTAATGCTCTTAGCTAAAGTCCTTACCCAGATGCTCAAAATTGCCGAACTCGGTCTTCTGAACCGTTTAGCAGGAGCCTTGTTTGGCTTACTCAAAGTGGCTGTAATTGCAGGGTCGATGTTCTTGTTTTTAGAGCGTACCTTTCAAACCGAAAAGTGGCTCTCAGCCTCCGCTTTGAGTGAATCTCTTCTGTACAAACCCGTAAAGAGTATCAGTCAAGTAGTATACGCCAATGTATTTCCCGAGAAAGAGAAAAAAGAAGAGAAAAGTGAATAGTAAATGGAAGGGTTAGTCTATAAATCTACAGGAAGCTGGTACACAGTGAAGGACGTTGCTACGGAGCAGTTCTACGAGTGTCGTATCAAAGGCAAATTTCGCCTAAAAGGCATTAAGAATACAAATCCCATAGCTGTGGGTGACCGCGTGCTCTTTCGTTTGGAAGAGAGCAACAGAGGCGTCATTACCGAGATAAAAGAACGCGATAACTACATCATTCGTAAATCGGTAAACCTCTCTAAGCAAACTCATATCATCGCTTCCAATATCAACCTCGCTTTTTTGGTAGTAACCCTCAACAATCCGCCTACCTCTACTACTTTCATCGACCGTTTTTTGGTAACTGCCGAAGCCTATGGCATCAAAACCGTATTGCTTTTTAACAAAGTAGATACTTATACAGAAGACGAGCTCACCGAAGTGAAATACCTCGCTTCAATATACCGCAAGGCAGGTTATGAATGTATAGGTATTTCAGCTACTACGGGCAAAAATATCGATAAGGTAAAAGCTACTATGGAAGGAAAAACCTGCGTGGTATCAGGGCATTCTGGTGCGGGCAAGTCTACTCTCATCAATGCCATAGCTCCCAATTTACATCTCAAAACTGCCGAAATTTCTCAGCAACATCAGCAAGGTCAGCACACTACCACTTTTGCCGAGATGTTCGATTTGCCTTTTGGGGCACGCATTATCGATACTCCAGGTATCAAAGGCTTTGGTATGGTAGAAATCGAAAAAGAAGAACTCACCGACTATCTTCCCGAGTTTTTCGCTCTCAAACACCAATGTAAGTTCAATAACTGTCTCCATACCGATGAACCCCAATGCGCTGTAAAAGCAGCCTTAGACCGCGATGAAATCGCTTGGTCGCGCTACAAAAGCTATCTCCAAATCCTAAAAGGCGAAGAAAGCGTATACCGAGAAGGCGAAGGAGAGTAACGCAAAAAACAATATTAAAATAAAACACCTCCCTCTTACAAACAACAGACCTCCAATAGGAGGTCTGTTTTCTTTCGTTTTATTTCTGCGCAAATGCCCTTTATAGCAGTTTGAAAATCAAATCTTTATATAGCTATCCTATACCAATCGTCCAAGATTCGTATAAGCTTCCTATAAGCTTTCTATAAGCTCCCTACTACTAAAAAAGAGGTTATTTAAAGAATAAATGTGGGAAAAGAGTTTCGATTGGTTTCTTAACGAAAGCTATTTTTAATGTTGCTCCGAGAAATCCCCAACCATAACTAAAAAACTGTACCAGAAGTGCCCAAACCGATAAAAATCCTATCTTCACACTGCGGTTCTCTCGGGCACTGTCCCACCCTATCAATATAAAATAAGAAACGTATACAAGCAAGGGAGCGATGTGTCCAAAAAAGGCTAACAGTATAGCGCCACAAAGTCCCAAGGCAAAGCAAGTGGGCAACCAAAAAGTCAGCTTGCGCGTTTGTGGGTGCCAATGGTTAAGGATAGCCCGCGTCTGTCCAAATTTGCTCACTTGGGTACGGAATTTCGCCCACGAAATGCGCCGTTTGTGAAACACAAAAGCGGTAGGGATAAAAGCCGAATCAAAACCCTTTTCCCAAAGGCGTATCACTAAATCAGGGTCTTCACCAGGGTGTATTTTCCCAAAACCTCCCGTCGCCTCAAAAGCTTTACGCGATAAACCCATATTAAAACTGCGAGGTTCAAACCGCTGAATACGCTTTTGGCTACCGCGAATGCCCCCCGTAGTCAGCAAAGAAGTCATCGTATAGTTAATAGCTTTCTGAATATCGGTAAAGTCATCGGTAGCAGTATCCGAGCCCCCAAAACAATCTACGTAATGGGCTTGCAAGAAGTCATCTACCGCTTCCAAATAATGAGAAGGCAAAATGCAATCGGAATCTAAAATGAGAAAATAATCGTGCTGAGCGCGTTGCATACCGTAATTGCGCGAGTCGCCCGGACCTGTATTAGGTTTAGAAAGATAAGTAATCGATAAATCGTTTTGGTATTTTTTACATATCTGCTCTGAGGTAATAGTAGAGCCGTCCTCTATCACTACTACTTCAAAATCACCTTCGTAAGTTTGTGATGCAAGACTGTTTAGCAGTTCGTCAAGTTCCTCAGGGCGATTGTATATAGGGATAATAAAACTATATTTCATCTGTTAAAGTAATGTTAAAATTAAAAGATTTTGTAACATCTCTATAATACCATACGTATAATATGCGTATAAGAATCGACAAAATTAAGGATTTTTTCTGAATGAGACAACTAAAAATTACCAAACAGGTAACCAACCGTGAAACTGCGTCTCTTGATAAGTATTTGCAAGAGATTGGTCGTGTAGATTTGATTACTGCTGATGAAGAGGTAGAATTGGCACAACGCATTAAGGCAGGCGATGTAGCCGCCTTAGAAAAACTCACCAAAGCCAATTTGCGCTTCGTGGTATCAGTAGCTAAACAATACCAAAACCAAGGGCTTACCCTGCCCGACCTTATTAACGAAGGGAACTTAGGGCTCATCAAAGCAGCACAACGTTTCGACGAAACCCGTGGATTCAAATTCATTTCCTACGCCGTATGGTGGATTCGCCAATCTATTCTCCAAGCCTTAGCCGAACAATCCCGTATTGTGCGCTTACCGCTGAATAAAATAGGTTCTATCAACAAAATTAACAAGATGTATGCTTACCTCGAGCAGGCGAACGAGCGTGTACCTTCAGCCGAAGAGATTGCGCGCGAACTTGATATGTCAGTAAATGATGTGAAGGAATCTATGAAGAATGCAGGTCGCCACATCTCTATGGACGCACCTTTGGTAGAAGGAGAAGACTCTAACCTTTACGACGTGATTCGCAGTAACGAGTCACCTAACCCCGATAAAGCTTTAATATTAGATTCTTTGCGCACCGAGATAGAGCGTGCGCTCGAAACGCTTACCCCTCGCGAAGCCGATGTAGTTCGTTTGTATTTCGGTCTTTCCGACCAGCACGCAATGACCCTCGAAGAAATAGGTGAAACCTTCGACCTCACTCGAGAACGTGTACGTCAAATCAAAGAAAAAGCAATACGTCGCCTTAAACACACTTCCCGTAGTAAAATTCTAAAAACATACTTAGGCTAAGTGCGAGCTACACAAGCAATAATATCACACACTTTGCCAAAGTGTGAAACTTTGGCAAAGTTTTTTTCTTACCTCTTATCTCTTACCTAAATAATGGACTACACTTGGAACTTTAAACCACTACCACCGCAAGCCATTGTCGCTACTTTGCAACAAGAGCTCAACATCAGTGAGCCTTTGGCGATTCTTTTAGCACAACGAGGTGTGACTACCTTTCAGCAAGCAAAAGATTTCTTCCGTCCTACACTCTCACAATTACATAATCCTTTCCTGATGAAAGGAATGAAAGAAGCCGTTGCTCGTTTAGATCGAGCCTTAAAAAGTAACGAAACAATCCTTATTTATGGTGATTACGATGTCGATGGTACTAGCGCCGTTTCTTTAATGGAGCGCTATCTTAGCAACTTCACTTCTAAATTGCACACCTACGTCCCTGACCGATATACCGAAGGCTATGGTATTTCTTTTCAAGGAATAGACTATGCCGAGGCGCAAGGTTGTACCCTCATCATTGCGCTCGACTGCGGTATCAAAGCCATTGATAAAGTAGAATATGCCAAAGAAAAAGCCATTGACTTTATTATTGTCGACCACCACCGTCCTTCGGAACAAGTGCCCGATGCTATTGCCGTGCTCGACCCCCAGCAAGCTGATTGTCCTTACCCATATAAAGAACTCTGTGGTTGTGGTTTAGGGTTTAAATTAGCCCAAGCTTATCACGAGTATTTACAACGCCCGTTCAGCGAACTCATTCCTCTTTTAGACTTAGTAGCCGTCGCTACTGCTGCCGATATCGTACCAATGGACGGCGAGAATCGCTGTTTGACGTACTTTGGATTAGAAGTACTCAATAATAATCCATCGGCAGGCGTAAAAGCGCTTTTTGGAGAGCATCAAGGTAAAATTACCATAACCGATGTAGTGTTCAAAGCAGCACCTCGTGTGAATGCAGCAGGACGTATAGAACACGGCAAATACGCTGTTGCTCTCCTCACCGAAACTGATGAAGAACAAGCCGTACTTAAAGCTAAGGAAATAGACGCACTCAATACACATAGGAAAGAGCTGGACAGCAGTATCGCCGCCGAAGCTCTCAACCAAATAGAGGCAAATGGCGAGCAAGAACACTATACGTCGGTAGTGTTTAATGAAGAATGGCATAAGGGGGTGATAGGCATTGTTGCCTCTCGCCTTATAGAGCATTATTATCGTCCTACGGTAGTCTTTACTAAGAGTGGTAATAAGTATGCTGCTTCAGCGCGTTCGGTACAAGGATTTGATATTTACGAAGCTTTGGAACAATGCAGTGAGTATTTGGAGCAGTTTGGTGGTCATAAATACGCTGCCGGACTCACTTTGCGCCCTGAACAGTATCCGCTTTTCAAAAATGCCTTTGAAGAAGTAGTAAAGCAAACCATAGACTCTTCGTTTCGTATTCCCAAACTCTTTATAGATACCGCTTTGCCATTGAGCAAACTTACCCAAAAGTTGTATAACGTACTCAAACAGTTCGAGCCTTTTGGTCCTCTGAATCTCCCTCCGCTCTTCTATGCCGAAAACGTAATAGATACCGGCTTTGCCAAACGTATCGGTAAAGATGAAGAACACTTAAAACTCACCTTAAAAGAAGTAGGTACTACCTCGTATTACGACGCAGTAGGTTTTGGCTTAGCACATAAACTCCCCATAGTAACCTCTGGCAGACCTTTCAGCATAGTATATTCAATAGAAGAAAATCAGTGGAATGGCAGAGTAAGTTTACAGTTACAAATAAGAGATATAAAATAAAAAAGAGGTTATTAGAATACTATTCCAATAACCTCTTTTTTATTTGTTTCCTTACCTATTTCAAAGCCTCTAACGCTTTAACGTAGTTAGGCTCGTCTGTGGTTTCAGCTACTTGTTCTGTATAAACCACTTTCCCTTGCTCATCTAAAACTATTACACAACGTGATAATAACCCTTTTAAAGGAGTATCAGTAAAGACAATAGGGTAATGCTTTGCAAAATCACCTCTAAAGTCTGAAAGCATAGTGAGATTGTCTATTCCTTCAGCAGCACAAAAGCGAGTAAGTGCAAAAGGAAGGTCTTTAGATACACAAAGGATAGCTACATTGCTGAGTTTAGAAGCTTCCACGTGAAATTTGCGCACAGAAGCTGCACATACCCCCGTATCTACACTCGGAAAAATATTTAGTACAACTTTCTTTCCTTGAAAGTCTTTGAGTGTTACTTCAGCTAAATCATTCCTTACAGCTGAAAAATTAGGAGCTATAGTACCCACTTTGGGAAGTTCTCCAACAGTATGAGCTGGTTGTTCGTGAAACGTAATATTTGCCATAAAATATAGTTATTATTAATAATATGGAAATAAACAAAAATAGTGCCAAGGATTAAGTTTATAATAGAATTATTATTGAATACTTTCTGCAATGATATAACCACCCGTCCACGCATTTTGGAAGTTAAACCCTCCAGTAATAGCATCAATATCGAGTACTTCTCCTGCTAAATAGAGCTGAGGGTATAGCTTGCTCTCATAAGTCTTAAAGTTGATTTCAGAGAGTTTTACACCACCTGCTGTTACAAATTCTTCTTTGAAGGTAGCTTTGCCCTCTATGGGAAAACGATATTGGGTAAGAGCTTCAGCCAGCCGACGCAATTGTGTTTTGTTGAGCTCTGCCCACACTTGTTCAGGGGCGACTCCTGCATTTCCTAACAGAGCAGACCATAAGCGTTTGGGGAGTTCAAAAAGTGAGAAGCTTTGTATTGTTTTGCGTCCATTGTGTTGTTTAAACTCTTGGAAAACAGAGAGCGTTTCGTCATAAGAAAGCGCCTCTGTGAGGTTAGCGGTGAAATTTACTTCCATTAAGCATTGGTAGTTACATTCAGCTAGCACACGAGCCCCCCAAGCCGAGGCGCGCAATACCGCAGGTCCGCTAAAACCCGTATGGGTGAAGAGTAGCGGAGCAGTCTCAGTTATTTTTAGTGATTTTCCTTCTTTGCTAAGCAAACGTACAGAAGCATTTACAGCAATACCCGATAGTTCTTTTGTCCATTGGGTGGAAGTATGAAAGGTAAACAACGAGGGGACTGGTGGTATGATAGTATGCCCCAAATTAGCTAACAATTGCCATATTTTAGGATTACTGCCGGTGGTAATGACTACATTTCGAGTAATGTAGGTCTGCTTGGGCGTACTTACTTGCCAACCTTTGGGAGTAGGAGAGAAGGCTTGTACATTCTGCTCAGTGAAGAGCTCTATATGGTGTCTTTTTATTTCGTTGAGGAAGCAATTTACAATGCTCTCCGAAGTATTAGAAATAGGAAATACACGACCATCAGCTTTAGTTTTGAGAGGGACACCGTGAGCTTCAAACCAGTCCATTGTATCACCACACATAAAACGGAGGAAAGGACTGAGAAGTTCCTTACTGCCACGAGGATAGTTCTTTACGAGTTCTTGGGGAGTAAAGGTAGCGTTGGTGAGGTTACAGCATCCTCCGCCCGAAATGCGCACTTTGTGGAGTGCTTCTTTGCTTTTTTCGAGGATAACAATCTTAAAGTTAGGGTGTTTTTCAGCAGTATTAATAGCGGTGAAGAAGCCAGCAGCTCCTCCACCGATAATAAGAAGGTCGTACATAGTTATTTTACCCCAATAAAATTGAACTTATCGTCAAATTTGAGTTCTTGATCGTCGGTAAGTTCTGCTTCATATTTCTTTTTACTAAGGTTGCGCGATACTTCTTTGATAGATTCAAAAGGGAAAGTGGCACGTACGTGTGCTAATATTTTTTCGGGCACTACGTGATCGGGCACTTTGCCGTGACGAGCTTTAAGCTCTTTCCAATCGCCATCGCCGTTAAACTCTATTTCAAGTCCATCGCGAAAGATGACGGTGTACTCTTCGTCCTTGTAATCGGTGTCTTTCCATACCGAAGCGATGTGGTCTACCAAGAAATGCTCGCGCACAAAGTTGATAGCATCGGCAGGAAGGTCGTTAAAAGTTACTTTTTTGTCTTGTGCTGAGGCTACGCTGAAGGTAAGTGTAGCAGCAATGAGTAATAAAAAACGTTTCATTTTAGTCGTCTATTTTTAAGAATTTACCATTTAAGTTAAAAATGAGTTCTACCCCGTTAGAAAGGTCTACTTCGTATTTAGTACGCCCTTTTTTAATTTCTTTAACGATTACATTAGGGTAGTTTTTGTGCACATACTTAGTAATTTTTGTAGGAACAATCTTGGGCGAAACTTGTCCGTTGCGTGATTTCACTTCTTTCCAATTGCCATCAGCACGAAACTCTATTTCTGTGCCATCAGCAAAGAGCACGGTGTAGTCCTCTACTTTGCCTTTCTCGGTATCTTGCCATACCGAAACGATGCTATTAGCAGAAAAATGTTGCTTAATAAAACTTTGTGCACTAGCAGGCAAAGTACTTATAGGTACAAGACCTTCGTCTTGAGCGGTAGCCACTCCAAAAGCAAGTAAAGAGAAGACTACTGTTGATAATGTTTTGAATGTATTCATCTTTTTATAATTGATATGTTTTAGGCGACAAAGGTAGTTAAAAATAAAAAAAGTACCAAATGAATGGTACTTTTTATTAGTCGTCTATTCTTAGGAATTGTCCTTTAGCATTGAATTCCAAATCAAGTCCGTTGGCGAGTTCTACCTCATAGCCATAGCGTTTCTTTTGGATTTTGTAGATATCCGTCTGAGGGTAGGTTTTCTTTACGTACTGAGCGATACCATTAGGAATGAGTTTTGCAGGTACAGCCTGAGTGCGAGTTTTCACTTCTTCCCAGTCTCCATTGGCATAAAATTCAATTTGAGTACCATCGTTAAAATACACTTTGTAATCTTGGTCGTGGAAATCGTCGTCTTTCCATACCGATGCGATATCATTTACTTTAAAGTGTTGTTTTACGAAAGCTTGCGCCTTAGCTGGTAATTGTTCAAAAGTAATAGGAGTGTCTTTAGCTGATACGTTTTGTACTGCTATTACAGTCAATAAAAAAGTGGTGATAATTGATACTAATTTTTTCATTGTTTTAATCTGTTTTTAAGTTTAACGCTGCAAAGATACTACCTAATTTTGGAAAGAATTGGGAATAATTATCCGTCCATCTACCATCACCAGCTTTCTATCTGCCATAGTAGCCAATTCTTCATTATGGGTGACAATTACAAATGTCTGCTGAAACTCATTGCGCAGTTGGAAAAAGAGTTGGTGTAGTTTTTCAGCACTTTCGGAATCGAGGTTGCCACTGGGTTCATCAGCGAATACTACCGAAGGGTGGTTCATCAGGGCGCGTGCTACCGACACTCGTTGTTGTTCGCCTCCTGAAAGGGCATTGGGCTTATGGTCGGCACGCGAGGTGAGGTGCAAAAAGTCTAAGAGCTCCATCGCGCGCTTTTCGGCTTCTTTCCTGCCTACCCCTTTGATGAGTGCAGGAATGCAGATATTCTCCAAAGCAGTGAACTCGGGCAACAACTGGTGAAATTGGAAGATAAATCCGATATGTTCATTGCGGAATTTTGCCAAGGCTTTGGAGGATAACGACAATATATCCGTACCATTAATCACCAACGACGATGGCTTATCGGTATCAGGACTGTCCAAAGTGCCTAAGATGTGTAACAGGGTAGTTTTTCCTGCTCCTGAGGCACCTACTATTGATACAATTTCGCCTTTGGCAACGTTCACCGATACGCCTTTGAGCACTTCTAAATCTTTATAGGTCTTATGAATATTGGTAGCTTGAATCATTTATTTGGCATTTTGATAGATATATACTTCGGTAGCGCCTATGCCGTATTTGGCATATTCGGCATCGTAGAAAGTAACATTAGAATAACGTCCTAACAGGAATTCTAATTCGGTGCGCAACACACCTTCGCCTACTCCGTGAATAAACACTACCCGCTGGATACGCTGTGCAATGGCAAACTCTAACTGCCGACGAGCGGTTTCGAGTTGTAGGGTGAGCATATCGTAATTGCTCATATTTTTTGTAGAGTCAATCAGTTGCTCAATGTGCAAATCTACTTCCATTGGAGGGATGTTACGCTCTTTTTTAGTGAGTGGCGATTTGTTTTTGCGCTTGCTCACCACATCTTTGCGCAAACTTTCTTCATCTATATTTGTAAAAGCACCTTTTAGAGGTGCTTCTTCTTTAATAACAATTATTTCCTCAGGGCGAAAAGCGAGCTCAAACCCCTCAGTAGTAAGCACAGTTACCTGCTGAGGTGTAAGGCGCACTATGTGTCCTTTAATGGTATCGTCTAGTACTTCTATGTAATCTCCTATGTTCACTGTGTCAATTTGTAAATTTGCTAATTTGCCAATTTGCTAATTATCTTCTGGGTTTCTTATTTTCGTCGCTGGGTCTTGAAAGTCTTCCTCATTTCTTGAGGATAGGTTGCGCGAAATGCGATAGATACCTATCATCAGTAGGCTTATACCTATGATGAGCAATGCTTGGTCGTATTTGGGAAAAAGATAACGCGACAGTGCTACCAACACCCCTAAAATCATTAGTATGTAATTCATTTTTTATCAGGTTTTAGGTTTCAGGTATCAGGTATCAGGTGTCAGCCTAAAACCTGACTCCTGACACCTAAAACCTATTTAATTGCCAATATTCCTTTTGCGAGTTCAATCATTCTTGGGTCGCCCGTGTGCTTATTAGGCTCGTCTGAAAGTTTTACAGTAGGTACCCACTCGTTATCGCTGGTAAGTACCCCAGTGAGCTTCATCACTATGTTCATCGGACGTAAGCCTACATCATTAGTGAGGTCGGTACCTATCCCAAATGAAATACCTATTTTACCTTTACAAGCTTCGGTAATTGCTTGTACTTTCTTAGGGTTAAGTCCGTCAGAGAAGATAATGTATTTTGATAGTGGATCTATACCCATTTTCTTGTAGTGTGCTATTGTCTTTTCGGCAAAGACTATAGGGTCGCCACTATCGTGACGCACACCGTCGAACAACTTGCTAAACTTCTTGTCGAATTGCTTGAAAAACACATCGGTAGTATACGTATCGGATAGTGCTACCCCAAGGTCGCCACGGTACACATCCACCCAGTGTTCGAGAGAGAGTGCATTAGCCATTTTGTAGCTGTACTCAGCTGCGTGGAACATAAACCACTCGTGAGCGTGAGTACCTATGGGTTTTACCTTGTATTTCATCGCAAAATGCACGTTGCTGGAACCTATAAAGGTTTGGTTGTAGCCTTCCATTAAGGTATGCATCACGATGTCGTGTACGTGATATGAATGGCGACGACGGGTACCAAACTCGGCAAATACCACTTCTAATTCTTTGTATAACAGTTCTTTTTCACGAGTATTGGCTATCACCTGCTCGTCTGTCCAAGCGGTCGCTTTGGTGAGTTTATAGAAGAGCTCGCTAATTATAGAAAGTAGGGGCACTTCCCAAAGTATCGTACGATACCAATAACCCTCAACAGTTACCTGCAAGTCGCTACTGTTTTGTTCGATATGCACTTCCAAAGGGTCATAGCGATACCCTTCCAAAAAGTCTAAATACAGCGGACTCAAATAGGGGCAGTTATCTATCAAAAACTGCTTTTCGGCTTTGGTAAGTTTCAGTTTTGCCATATTGTTTACCTCTTCTCTCAAAGCCTCAGCAAAGCCATCGGGGAATTCGTGTTTGCCACGGTTGATAAAAGTGTAACGTGCCTTGTTTTTAGGAAATAATTGCACTACGCCACATTGCATAGTGAATTTGTAAAAATCGTTGTCTAATAATGAGTTTAGGATTGCAGACATATATTTTCAATTAACAATTTACAATGGATAATTAGTAAGTTCAAAAAACTTATTTTGGGCAAAGATAATAAATAAATTGCAATTATAACCGATTGCTTCCTAATTCTATTCCACCTATTTTTCGTCTTAGCTTCGGTTTAGATTCGCCTTAGGTTCGCTTTAGCTTCGATTAAAAAGAAATTAAATGTAGATAGTAATCATTTAGAATGATTTCTCTACCTGATTCAATGCTTCCAAGATAATATCACAGCCTTCTTTTATTTCTTCATCGGTGAGGGTAAGTGGAGGAGAAAGTCGTACGGCACGGTGTTCAAACAAGAGCCAATACACAATGAGTCCCCTATCTTGACAGTAATTCACTACAAAATCGGCGATTTCGGCAGTCTTAACGATAACCGCTAACATCAGTCCTTTACCGTTCACGCTTTCAATGAGTGGGTGTTGCAAATACTTGCGGAAGAGTTTTTCTTTCTCTAAGGTTTCAGCCATTAGGTCGGTAGTGAGTAGCTGGTTGAGGGTTGCCAACGAGGCAGCTGCTATTACAGGGTTGCCTCCAAAGGTAGTGATATGCCCCATTTTAGGACTGTGCGCCAAGAGTTGCATACGCTCATACGACGACACGAATGCCCCTACCGGCATACCGCTTGCCATACCCTTGCCTATTGCGATAATATCGGGGGTAAAGCCATAGTTTTGGAAACCAAAGAGCTTGCCGGTACGTCCGAAACCTGGTTGTATCTCGTCGATGATAAGCAGGGCGCCTACTTCTTCACAACGGCGTTTTACCTTGATAAGATAGTCGTTTTGGGGTTCGATAAACCCTGCTCCCCCTTGGATACTTTCCAAGACCACACCTGCCGTACGTTCGGTGATTTTCAGGATATCGGCTTCGTTGTTGAACTCTATAAAATCTACATCAGGAATAAGCGGACGATAAGCGCGTTTGCGTTCTTCATAGCCCATTAGGCTCATCGAACCTTGTGTATTGCCGTGATAAGCGTTTTTGGCAGCGATGAGTTGAGTTCTTCCCGTAGCGCGTTTGGCTAATTTTACTGAGCCCTCAATAGCTTCCGTACCGGAGTTTACCAAATAGGTAGTATTGAGTTCAGAAGGTAACTGCTCAGCAAGGAGTTTGCAGAAGTCTACTGCTGGTTTTTGTACGTACTCGCCGTATACCATTACGTGCATATAGGTAGCACACTGCTCTTGGATAGCCTTCACCACCGCAGGGTGACAATGCCCCAAAGTGCAAGCCGATACACCTGCTACAAAATCTAAATAACGCTTGCCATCGGTAGTATAGATATAGCTACCCTCGGCGCGTTCTACCTCCAACAATCGCGGATAAGGTGAGGTGGGGGCTTGATATTTTAAAAAATCGTGTTGTTGATTCATACTTTTGATTCTTAACTTTTCATTTTTCACTATTGCCCGTCTAATAATCTATCCAAGCTTACAATGTCTTGAATGAGCACTTGTCTTGCCTTACTGCCTTCAAACGGACCTACTACACCTGCGTGTTCTAATTGGTCGATGAGGCGACCCGCGCGGTTGTAACCTAATTTCAGTTTGCGTTGCAAGAGGGAAGCCGAACCTTGTTGGGCATTCACTACCACTTCGGCAGCTTCGCGGAACATAGGGTCACGCTCCGAGGGGTCGAAGTCTAAATCTACACCCTCTCCCTCAGGTCCTACATACTCAGGAAGCAAGTACGCATCGGGGTAAGCGCGCTGTGCCCCAATAAAGTCGGTAATGTGTTTTATTTCGGGGGTATCTACAAAAGCACATTGTATACGTACGGGTTCATTTCCTTGCGAGTAGAGCATATCACCTCGTCCAATGAGCTGTTCTGCTCCCGAGCCGTCCAAGATGATTTTAGAGTCTATTTTAGAGCTTACCTTGAAGGCAATACGCGTAGGGAAGTTGGCTTTAATAATACCAGTAATCACATTGGTCGATGGGCGTTGAGTAGCGATAATCAAGTGAATACCAATGGCTCGGGCAAGCTGTGCCAAGCGAGCGATAGGGAGTTCCACCTCCTTGCCTGCTGTCATTATCAGGTCGGCAAACTCATCTACCACCAATACGATGTAAGGTAAGAAGCGGTGTCCCTCGTTAGGGTTGAGTTGTCGCGCTTTAAACTTAGCATTGTACTCTTTGATGTTGCGCACTTGGGCATTTTTCAGCAGTTCGTAGCGGTTGTCCATCTCTATACAGAGGGAGTTCAGCGTGTTCACCACCTTTTTATTGTCGGTAATAATTGCTTCTTCACTATCGGGCAATTTAGCGAGGAAGTGACGTTCTATACGCTCAAATATCGAGAGTTCTACCTTTTTAGGGTCTACTAACACAAACTTCACTTCGGCTGGGTGCTTCTTGTAGAGTAGCGAACTGAGCACTACGTTTATCCCTACCGATTTACCTTGTCCGGTTGCCCCCGCCATCAGTAAGTGAGGCATTTTGGTAAGGTCGGCTACAAAAGTTTCGTTGCTAATTGTTTTTCCGAAGGCAATAGGCAGTTCCATTTCGGCGTGTTGGAATCGCGGTGCGGTAATCATCGTGCGCATATACACCATTGTAGGCTTCTTGTTTGGTACTTCAATACCTATCGTACCTTTCCCTGGAATAGGTGCGATAATACGAATACCAAGTGCTGCCAATGAAAGGGCTATGTCGTCTTCTAAGTTCTTGATTTTTGCAATACGTGTCCCCGCTTCGGGTACAATTTCGTAAAGAGTAACGGTAGGACCTATGGTCGCCTTTATCTTCTCTATTTTAATTTTGTAATCGTTTAGCGTTTGTACGATTGTATTCTTGTTTTCCTCCAATTCCTCTTGGTTAATAACAATACCACTGTCTTTGGGGTCGTCTAAGAGGTCGAGTGTAGGGAAACGGTAATCGCTAAGTTCTAACGTTGGGTCATACTCTCCATAGTTCTCTACCAATTGCTTAGCCAGAGCCTCGGGGTCTATTGCCTCTGTTGGCTGAGTAGGCGTTACCGTAAAATCAGGTTGTTCCTCTTCGGGAATATTAGTGATTTCCAATCCTCCCTCTTGTCCATCAAGGCGCGGAATTTCCTTTTTATGGGTAAAAGGGTCTAACTTTTCGTTTTCACCCTGTGGAATGATAAAGTCTAAATCGCCCTCATCAGTAGTAAATTCTATGGAGTTAGGCTCTTTTTCTATACTTTCAAAGCTGTTTTCCTCCTCATCGCCTTGCTCCTGTTCTTCTTCTCCTTCGCGTTTCAGTTTAGAAAATGTGTTTTGGAAGAAAGCAACAGCCTTTTCAGTAGTGAGATTTAGTTTGAAAATGCCATAGAGTACCACTATAAGTACCAAAAGGAGTATAGTGCCCAATTTGCCCAAATAGTCTTGTAGAAAATGGTTTAGTTCATAGCCCGAAACACCTGCTAATATAGTAGCTTTCCCTCCCAAAAATCCTAAGGCGGTTGAAGTGAATACCATTAACAGAATCCCCCAGAACCAGCGGTTTAGCAATGGCTTTTTCATATTTAGGATAAGTTTCATCCCTGAGAGAAATAGAAGCCACACAGGAAAGATAACTGCCAGTCCAAAACCTTTATATACAAATAACTGCCCCAAATAGGCTCCTATCTTACTGCCTATATTGTCAGCAATTTCTTCCCGATTGCTCAAATCTGCCCATCCACTTTGGTCAGTCTGCCACGAGAAGAAGAATGACGAAAAGGTAAATACCAAATACAGCGATAGCAGTACTAAAAATACGCCAAAAGCCAATTTGCGCTGTTGAGGTTTATTAGTATCCTTCTTCTTCTTTTGTGTTTCTTGTGGTTGTTTCTTTTTAGCCATTTATAGTTAAGCGTTTTTTCAATTAAATTTTATGTAACGTCAGTTCAATTGCCTTTTACCTACTTGATTCTGAACCTCATTTATTCTAATTTCTGAGACCCAGTCTCACTCCTTGTATTTCACTTCTTCCAAAAATTGCACCTCATACAAGTTGCGGTAATAGCCGTTTTCTATTTGCAACAACTCCTCGTGATTGCCTATTTCCACTATCTTCCCTTTGTCTAACACTATTATTCTATCAGCTTTTTTCACGGTGGTAAGGCGGTGTGCAATGATGATGGACGTGCGCCCTTCGGTCATCTTATCGGTAGCCTCTTGTATGAGCTTTTCCGAATGCGAATCTACTGAAGACGTTGCCTCGTCCAAAATAAGAATTTGTGGTTTGTGTACATAGGCGCGCAAGAAAGCTATCAGCTGGCGTTGTCCTGCCGAAAGCATAACCCCACGCTCTTTCACGTTGTAATGATATCCCTCTGGCAAACTCATCAAAAAGTTGTGAACTCCTATACTCTTAGCAGCCGCAATCACTTCTTCTTCGGTGATAGCAGGATTTTTCAAGGTGATATTGTTGTAAATACTATCGGCAAATAGGAATACGTCTTGCAATACGGTAGCAATGTGCTCTCGTAGCGAACTGAGGGTATACTCCTCAATGTTCACCCTATCGATGTAAATCGCCCCCGAAGTCAAGTCGTAAAAACGGTTTAGCAAATTGGTGATAGTGGTCTTCCCTGCACCCGTTGCTCCTACAATCGCAATGGTTTCGCCTTCTTTTACCTCAAAACTAATGCCGTGCAAGATTTCTTCTCCTGCTACGTATTCAAAACGGACGTCTTCAAACTTAATATTACCTTTCACCTCCTTCAACTCTTTCTCACCTCCAGTTTCAGTATCCGTTTCAGTATCCAAAATAGCAAATACGCGGTCAGAAGCGATAATGCCCATCTGCAAAGTGTTGAACTTATCGGCTATATGCCTAATAGGTCGGAATAATTGTTGTGAGAGCTGTATGAAAAGAAAGATATTCCCTAAGTCGTACACGTTATCTCCTATAATTTGCCGACCGCCAAACCACACAATCAGCGCAATGGTAATCGATACACACAAGTCGCCAATCGGAAAGAAAATAGAGTTGTACCATATCGTTTTCAGCCACGCCTGTTTGTGTTTCTCGTTTATCTTTTTGAAATTCTCCAATTCTTCGCGCTCTTGCGCAAAAAGTTGTAATACTTTAATACCCGAAATGCGCTCTTGTACAAAGGCGTTTAGGTTTGCCACTTGGTGACGTACCTCCACAAAAGCAGCGTTCATTGAACGTTGAAACCAACGCGTAAAGTACAAAATAAGAGGCATCGTAGCATAGCTGATAAGCGCCAATTTCCAATCAATCACAAACATTACAATCGTGATAACAAACATTTTCAGTAAATCGCTTGCCATCTCAAAAAGCCCCGAACTGAAAATTTCGCCTATCCGTTCCATATCGTTCACTGCACGCGTTACCAATACCCCTATGGACGATTTGTCAAAATACCGCATCTTAAAGCGCAACAAGTGCGCAAAAAGCTTTTCTCGCACATCGCGTATTACCGTTTGCCCCAGCCAGTTAGAGTAATAAGAAAACAGAAACTGCATTGTTACTTCCGCGCATAGTAAAGCTATGAGTATGTACACAATGCGCACTAAACCCTCGTAATCCTTAGGAGTGATATAACTGTCAATCGCTACTTTTATCAGGTAAGGTTGTGCGGTCGAAAAGATAGACGATAGCACTGCAAAGAGAGCTACGGCTATAAATACCCCACGATAAGGTTTTACAAAGTGCGACAGCTGACGAAAAGTATGTTTAGTCCGAGATGTTTTTTCTGACATTGTTTTCTTTTAAGGTGGCAAAATTACGAACTAATTCCCAAATCCCCAAATTTAACACTCGTCATTTATTCCCTGTTCCCGTCATACTCCCCCTAGTGCCTATGCCCTAAGGCCTAATGACTATTTCTCTTTCTTTCGCCTCGAAACCCCGTTTTTAACATTTTTAGCGTTGTTGTATTATATTATGAATCAACTATTTATACACTTTTTCTATACCAATCGTCCAAGATTCGTATAAGCTTCCTATAAGCTCTCTATAAGCTAACCCCACCCATCTTACAGCTTTTTTTCACCAAAAACCCTTCCTCACCTCTTCCGAATTACTCCGTTTCCTTCCGAATCCTCCAACCCTCCACATTTGCTAATTTTCAAATTTGCTAATCTGCTAATTTTTCCCCGCCCGTCGTGCTACGACTGCCTGTGCGGCTCACACCTTTGGCAAAGTTGATTATTGGCATTCCCGGTATTATTGGCATTATTGGCATTATTGGCATTATTGGCATTACTGGTTTTTTCGTCATTTGCTATTTCGCAATTATTTTGTACTTTTGCACCCAATAACTCAAAAAACAAACAAGCGTATGGCTAAGAATGTAGTGATTGTAGAGTCGCCTGCCAAGGCTAAAACCATTGAAAAGTTCTTAGGTAAGGACTACAAAGTAGTGTCCAGCTATGGACATATTGTCGATTTGCCCTCCAATGAACTGGGCGTAGATATCCAGCACGGTTTTAAACCTAATTACCTCATCTCTAACGACAAAAAAAATCTTGTAAAAGAACTCAAAGCACTCACGTCCAAAGCCGAAGTAGTATGGCTCGCTTCCGATGAAGACCGTGAAGGAGAAGCAATTGCGTTTCATCTTTCCGAAACACTCAAACTAAAAAAGGAAAATACCAAGCGCATCGTTTTTAACTCCATTACCAAATCGGCAATTGAAAACGCTATTAAAACCCCTCGTGGTATCGATTATAATCTGGTGAATGCTCAGCAAGCACGCCGTGTGCTCGACCGCCTCGTGGGCTATGAACTCTCTCCCGTTCTGTGGAAAAAAATTAAAAGCGGACTATCAGCAGGACGCGTTCAGTCGGTAGCAGTACGCCTTATCGTAGAACGCGAACGCGAAATACAAGACTTCAAAACGCAATCCTCTTACCGAATTACTGCCGAATTTATCACCTCAGAAGGCAAAGTTGTAAAAGCCTCTTTGCCTAAAAATTTCGACACACAAGCCGAAGCTGAAAACTTCTTACAACAGAATATCGGAGCGCATTTCAAAGTGCAATCATTAGAAACCAAACCAGCTAAGAAAATGCCTGCGCCCCCCTTCACTACTTCCACCCTCCAACAAGAAGCCGCACGCAAACTGCACTTCTCAGTAAGCAAAACAATGACGGTAGCCCAACGCCTCTACGAATCTGGTTTTATAACCTATATGCGTACCGATAGCGTGAATCTTTCACAAGAAGCGCTCAACACTGCCAAAAACGCTATCATACAACTCTTCGGAGCTCAGTACAGTCAAGTCCGCAATTTCGCCACTAAAAGCAAAGGCGCACAAGAGGCGCACGAAGCCATTCGTCCTACCGATATGAGTCGCACTTCTATCTCTGCTGAACCCGACCAGAATAAGCTATACGAACTGATATGGAAACGCACCCTTGCCTCACAAATGGCAGATGCTCAAATAGAGCGCACTACCGTAAAGATAGAAGCCGATAAGCACAAAGAATACTTCATAGCCAATGGCGAAATGGTACAGTTCGATGGCTTTTTAAAAGTGTATTTAGAAAGTACTGACGACGAGGAAGAAGAACAAGAAGGAATGCTCCCCAATCTCAAAAAAGGAGAAGCTCTTACGCATCGTTATATTACTGCTACCGAGCGTTTCACTCGTCCACTACCTCGTTATACTGAGGCTTCGCTGGTGAAAAAGTTAGAGGAACTCGGTATCGGACGCCCATCTACTTATGCTCCTACCATTTCTACGATTCAAAACCGCGGATATGTGGAACGTAGCACACTCGAAGGTGAAGTGCGCCCCTATCAGCAACTCACCCTTGCAGGCAATACTATCAAAACACAAACCCTTAGCGAACGAGTAGGTGCCGATAAAGGCAAGCTTGTTCCCACTGATATAGGTAGTGTAGTAAACGATTTTCTCGTTTCCCATTTCGATACGATAATGGACTATAATTTCACTGCCAAAGTAGAAAATAGCTTCGACGAAATAGCCGAAGGCACTGAGAATTGGACAAAGATGCTCACACAGTTTTATAACCATTTTCACCCCGTAGTAGAAAATGTTGAAAAGCATACAGGTCGTGAAACAGGTGAACGCGTGCTGGGTACCGACCCTAAATCAGGTCGCCCTCTCAGCGTACGCTTAGGTCGTTATGGAGCTATGGCACAAATAGGTAATCCCGACGATGCCGAAAAGCCTATTTATGCAAGTCTATTGGCAGGTATGTCTATTGAAACGATTACTTTTGAAGAAGCCCTCAAACTTTTCGAACTTCCTCGTCAGTTAGGCATTGTCGATGGTAAGAATGTAGAAGTGAATGTAGGGCGTTTCGGACCTTATGTGCGCTACGGCGATGCTTTTATATCACTTGATAAAGGTGAAGACGTTTTCAGTGTAACTCTCGAGCGGGCTAAGCAACTCATCGGCGAGAAGAAAAAAGCTGACGCTCCTATTGCCACCTATCAAGGAGTGGAAGTTACCAAAGGTGTAGGTCGTTTTGGTCCCTTTATTAAGTGGAACAACACTTATATAAACGTTACCAAAAAGTACAATTTCGACCGTCTTAGTCAGCAAGATGTAGAAGAACTTATAGAGGATAAACTCAAAAAAGAATCGGAAAAGGTAGTAAAAGAATGGGACGAAGGAGCTATCCGTATAGAGAAAGCCCGCTGGGGACGCTTTACCCTCCTCAAAGGTAAAACCAAAGTAGAACTCCCCAAAGACACCGATATAGCAACTTTCACCAAAGAACAAGCTCTTGCCCTCCTTACCGAGAAAGAGCCTAAACCTAAAAAAGCCCCTTCTAAAAAGAAATAATACAATAATAATAGGCTATCAAAAAGATAATATTTCTTTCTTGATAGCCTATTATGTATCATAAAATAAGTATTTTTATAATACTGTTTTTTTCAATTCTGCAATCGTTTGGGTAGGGTTAGTAGCATTGAAGATAAAACTGCCTGCTACTAAGGCATCAGCACCTGCCTCTACAAGTGCTTTGGCATTCTTTAAACTCACTCCACCATCTATTTCTATAAGTGCGTGTGCCCCTACTTGTTCAATAAGTGCTTTAGCTTGACGCACTTTCTTATAAGTATTTTCAATAAATGACTGTCCACCGAATCCAGGGTTCACACTCATCAGCAAGAGTACGTCTATATCTTGAATAACATCTTCTAACAAAGCGACAGGTGTATGCGGATTGAGGGCTACCCCTGCTTTCATTCCTTCTGCTTTAATTGCTTGTATAGTGCGATGCAAGTGCGTACACGCCTCGTAATGCACAGTAAGTATATCACTACCGAGCTTAGCAAAAGTGCTAATATAGCGGTCGGGGTCAATAATCATCAAGTGAACATCTAACGGTTTGGTAGCGTGTTTGTGAATCACTGAAAGCACGGGCATACCATAAGAGATATTAGGCACAAAAACACCGTCCATAATATCGATATGAAACCAATCGGCTTCGCTGGCGTTTACCATTTCCACGGCTTGTTGCAGGTTGCCGAAATCGGCAGCTAATAATGAAGGAGCGAGAATCATATTTTTAATGTTTAATGATTAATGTTTAGTGATTTATTTATGAAGCAAAAGCAATTTTTAGTATACCATCGTCATTAGCCAACACTGCCCTCTAGTGAAATCTCTAGGAGTTTTTGAGCTTCAACAGCAAACTCCATTGGCAATTTGTTAAGCACTTCTTTGCCAAAGCCATTTACGATGAGTGAAATCGCTTTCTCGGTATCAATACCCCGCTGATTGCAGTAGAAAATCTGGTCTTCACCAATCTTAGAGGTAGTAGCTTCGTGCTCTATTTGAGCAGTAGGGTTTTTAGCTTCTATGTAAGGAAAAGTGTGCGCTCCACAGAGGTTACCCATCAACAGGGAGTCGCATTGAGAGAAATTGCGTGCATTTTTAGCATTAGGCACTACTTTCACCAATCCACGGTAGCTATTTTGTGATTTTCCTGCCGAAATACCCTTAGAGATAATCGTAGATTTGGTGTTATTGCCTAAGTGTATCATCTTAGTACCTGTATCGGCTTGTTGGAAGTGGTTAGTAACCGCAATAGAGTAAAATTCGCCTATAGAATTATCCCCTTTGAGTACTACTGAAGGGTATTTCCAAGTAATAGCAGAGCCTGTTTCTACTTGTGTCCACGATATTTTGGCATTTTTCTCAGCCAAAGCGCGCTTGGTTACGAAGTTATATACACCGCCTTTACCGTCTTTATCACCAGGAAACCAGTTTTGAACGGTAGAGTATTTAATTTCGCCTCCCTCCATTGCGATGAGTTCTACCACTGCGGCGTGCAATTGGTTTTCGTCGCGTTTGGGCGCCGTACAACCTTCGAGGTAAGAGACGTAAGCTCCTTCATCAACAATGAGGAGGGTTCGCTCAAACTGTCCTGTTCCTGCTTGATTGATACGGAAATAAGTAGAAAGCTCCATAGGGCAATGCACCCCTTTGGGTACATAACAAAAAGACCCATCAGAAAAGACTGCTGAGTTAAGAGCTGCGTAGAAATTATCGGTTTTAGGTACGACGGTACCAAGGTACTTACGCACCAAGTCGGGGTGTTTTTGTATCGCTTCGGAGATAGAACAGAAGATAATGCCTCGTTCTGCTAATGTTTTTTGAAAAGTGGTTGCTACTGAAACGGAGTCCATCACTACGTCCATTGCTACGGCAGGTTTTTCTTCTTCTACTCCCGCAAGGCGTTTTTGTTCTTCAAGAGAGATACCGAGTTTTTGGAAAGTTTCCAATAGCTGAGGGTCTACCTCATCAAGGCTGTTGAGTTTAGGTTTCTGTTTAGGAGCAGAATAATAAGCAATATCTTGAAAGTCGGGAGTTTCAAACTTGAGATTTGCCCAATGAGGAGGCTCTTCCATCGCTTGCCACGCACGGAAGGCTTCTAAGCGCCAATCGGTCATCCACTGGGGTTCGTTTTTCTTTTTAGAAAGGGCTATTACCACTTCCTCGTTGAGCCCTTTAGGAAAAGTTTCTGATTCGATATCTGTATAAAAGCCGTATTTGTATTCGCTGTTTTCTAATTCTTCTTTAAGTTCTTCTTCTGTATATTTAGTCATAATTGCTTTTAGATAAGAGGTAAGAGATAAGAGGTAAAAACTCCTCTTATTTATACCGAGATGCGATTTTACAAAGCGCAAAGATAGTACTTTAAATTGAATCTAAAATACTATCTTTATAATTATTTTGTTTGAGAGATAGAGTTTGCCTATAGTTAAGCTATTGGGTAAGACTGTCTAACAACTGATGTACTGCATCACTATTCCAGCGTGCAATGCCGTCTTTCTGAGCGCGTACATAACCGTTTCTATCTACTATGTAACCTGCAGGAATCTTATCGGGGTCAAAAGGTTTTTTAGGAGCTTCGATAATGAGGTAGGTAACTTTGAAATGAAAATTGCGCTTTTGCATCATTTCATCTACTGGCTCGGGAAGCTCATTGGTGATGATGTAAAAATCCACTTTATCCTTATAAGCATCGTAGAGTTTTTCGACTGCATAAAGATCGGCTACACTGATTTCACGCCAAGAAGAGAAGAAGTATACAAATGATGGTTTCTTACCTTCGGTTTGGGAATAGTTAAACTGCACATTATTGCGGTCTTTTAGTTGCCAATCGAAGTCTATTTTACGAGCTTTATCAGCGGGAATAATATCTACCGAGCCGGCGAAAATACGCTGTAGTAATATCTTACTTTCGTACCCCAAAGGAGTTACAAAGAAAGAGAGCACAAAAAGAATAAGTAGTAGGTTGAGTATGGTACGTTTTTTCATAAACTAATTTTATTGATAGCGATTGCAAAGGTAATACTTTTTTTCTAATTGGGAAACTTACTTCAATATCAGAAATCAAATAGCTTTTCGTGTTACTCATCTATTTAATTTATAATCAATTACTTTTTGCTTCCTGTAATTGCACATTTTAAAGCTAATACACTCCCCAAATGTACTCCCTCGTGTGAAATATTGAAGTAAATAGCTTCTTCAATAGTATTGAGTTCGTACTCTATGCCCGTTACATAATGATTATAATGCTTAAAAATTCCTTTTTGATAATCAGTTTCGAGCCAATTTACAGTGCTGATGAGAAGCTCTTTTAGTTCCTCTATCTCGGCAGAAGTAGGGATATGCCCATCAGGAATGGTGCCTTTGCGATAACGCTCTACAAACTCAGGGGTGAGATAAGTAGGCAGGTCGCTATTGGCATAGCAATAATTTTGCTGGGTAACCACGCAGTGAGCGAGATTCCACAAGATATTGTTTTTAAAGCCCGCAGGAATGATTGCTAATTCTTCGGGGGTAAAGCTATTGAGCAATTTGAGTTGTCGCTCACGCAATTTTCGGTATAAAGTAAATACTTCTTTCATATATTTAAAAATCAAAATCAAAGTCGTTAAGTTCATCTAATTTAGTACTCTCTTCTTCCGTAAGCGCTTCTTGCAAGAGTTCGGCAGTAGCTTCTTTACCAGTACCCCAAAGGTCTCCTAAAAGTTCAGCGATACTGTTCTTTTGGTTGGGCTCAAAATCGGAAAAAGCACGGCGCAAGAACACTACCGAGCGCATAAACTGCTCTTCGTCCAACTGCCGTACATAGTTGTCTAACTCTTGCCATATAATCGTACGCGATAACAATGCGTATCTATTTCTTCCTGAAAAGCCTTCAAACCACGAAGCTCCTAAATCGGCGGGGACACCTGCTGAAAGACGACGAGACACTTCTTTGCCACATTGTTCTTCAGTAGCTAAATTGTGCTCTAACAATATAGCAAAGGCTACCCCCGAGAGCTTGGTGTTCACATCATCGCGCCACGCAAGGTGGGTGAGTTCTTTTTGCCACGTTTCGGTATCTACCAATTCGTATTGCTGTTCGGCTATGAACTCCATAGTATTGATAGCTTCTACAATTTGTTTAGAGGCTTTGTCATCACAAGATGAAGCATCTATCAGTAATAACGAAGCACGGAGGAAAAGCTGTTGCAAGATAGGTTTCAGCGGTTCGAGATTGAACTGACGCAGGTCGCCATACTGTATAAGCACCGAGAGCTCGTGTGCAGCAAAGGCAGTTTCGGCAAAACTATTACTATCTACCAAAAGGCGTTGCAAGGTGCTGAGCGCATTGCTAAAAATATGCGTAAGCTGACATTCGCAAGCCTGCCTAATGATTTTAGCTACTACTGAAAGGTCGGTGCTTTCGTTGAGCTGTTCTTTAAGTACAAAGGCGGTTGCTATTTCAAGAGTTTCACCTTTAAGGTTAGCTTCTACGATTTCTATTTCGACCTCAGGACTCCACTGCAACACCCATTTCTCTGCCCACGAGGCTTTATCCTGCTGTACGTGCTGCTGAGTGGCAAAGTGAATGCCCAACACTTCCAAGCGATGAAGGAATGTAGAGCGATTTAGGTCTATAAAAGCAGCTTCTTTGGTCTTTACTTTTAAGTTCTCACGCAGGTCGAGGGTGAGGTCTTGCGCTACTGCCGATTTGTAGTTAGTGAGCTTTAAGCGTTTCAGCTCTTGGTTCATATCCTCTTGTACAGGCGTCTGACTCACCCCTTCGGGTAATGCTCCAATAGCCGTACCGATATCTACCTTATTGATAGCTTCGGCTACCACAGCAAGGTCTCCCCCGCCAAAACAAGTAACCACTGCATCGTGGAGGTCTTGCAACACAGGGTAAGAACCACCTTTCATAGCCGAAAGCACATTGGCAAGGCGCACCGCTTCAATTACGCTAGCAGAAGAGGCATTTTGCCCTTGATCACGCAAGATTTTGGCTACTTTGGTGAGATAGACAGCTGAGAGCTGATTGAGGGTGTTTTCGTGCATCGCTTGCCACATCAGTTCAAAGTAATAAGGAGCCGTATTGCCCGCTCCGTACCCCGTACGACTGCTGAGACGCAAATAGGAATAAGGCATTAGGGTGAGTTGAGAGGTAGCTTTGGGAAGCTTTTTGAGCTCGTCATCAGTCATAGCAGGTAGGCTGTTTTGGATACCTGATAAGTGGTAAGCCCCTACAATTACTACTATTTCTTCGGGTTTGAACTCGGTGCAAGCCTTAGCAATCTCACGTTTCATATATGCCTCACGAATGAGATTATACGAGAAATCGAAAGGCGCGTCTTCATATTCTTTATCTATGACCATTTGGCGCATTTCACCCGATTGTAAGGCAAGTGTGGGTGCAAAAGCATCGGGATTGAGATTGTGTTCAAAATGGCGTTCCCAATAATCTTCATAGTCGGTTTCGCCCCCCTCTTCGGCTATTTGCTTGTAGAGGGTATTGTGGTAGAGATAAAAATCTTTGGCTTTTTCGGCTTCTTCCTCAGTGCGTTGCTCCTGCTTCAATTTCAGCATATTCTCCGAAGGCAAATCGATGAAACGAAGTGTTACCTTCTTCTTTACTCCCCAACATATTGCTTGATATTCGGGAGAATAAGACGCAAATGGATAAAGCACTGTTTCGATAGGCAATTCGGTAGTATAACCCAGCATAGCGATAGGAGGTTTTACCCCTTTTTGCGCTATTTGAGACATCAGAGGGGTAGCATCGGCAGGACCTTCGATGAGAATACACTTGGGGTTGTTTTCCTCTAAGAAGGCAATTAAATGATAGGCTGCCGAAGGCGACAGATGCCTTACACCGAAAAAGTGAATGTTATTCATAATAACTGAGGGTGCGTTCTATAATTTGTCGGGGTTCACCATTGATGAAGGTCGTTTTGGCAATCCAATTACCTCGATTATCGTATTTATACTCGTAAGTCGCTACATTCTTCTGTTTTTGAGGTAGTTTATTTTCTGCTTGTAGTTTGATACAATCTCCTTGACTATTGTACTTTTTGGTAGTAATATTCACCAACTTATTGTCTTTGTCGTAAGTGCGATTACGTTCGGCTAAATGCTGTTTATTGAACTTGCTTTCTACCCTTTGCAACAGATTGCCCTGAGCATCGTAGTAGCGCATCTCGACAGGGTCGCCTTGTTTGTTGTAAGTATAAGCTATGGTAGACTCTAACTGATTGGCGTGATAAGTTTCCTCTTTTAGCACTTTGCCATTGGTATCTACTTGATAGTTGTAATGCGTTTTTAAGAAGCCCCCAGGTGAATAGGTCGCATCTTTGATAAGATAACCTTCGGGGTTGTAGACATAAAGAGTTTTATCGGAATTGTAACGGGTTTCAAACAGTTGCCCTTGCGGATTGTAATAGTATTCCATACGACTGTACAACTCACCGTTTTTGAAGAAAAAACGCATTTGAGTGAGATATCCATTGGGGTTGAAATCTTTTTGAAGATTGTCGAGATTACCTATCTTGACTACTGTATCCAAATCGCGGTCGATAGCTCCTTTTACGAATGTTTTTCCTTGGGTAACTACCTCATAAGGGATACTGCGCTGACTTTTCACTTTTCCTTTGAGTCCTGAGAGTTCCCAATCGGTAGGGGCTTTGTGTTGAGCGGTGAGGATAGTGGTTGCGATAAATAGGATAGATGTGATTAGATATTTCATTAGTTATGAGTTAAAAGTTATGAGTTATCAATTAAGAGTTATGAATTGTGCAAAGGTAGGGATTAATTATGAATTGGCAAAAAAAGAAAGAGGAATTGATTATTTTTAGTCAATCCCTCTTTCTCGTTTAATCAAAATTCAGTATTAAATTACTTCATTGAGGTAGGCTTTGAGCATCCAAACGGTTTTCTCTTGTCCGGATATAAAGTCACTCATTAAAGAATTAGTACCTTCATCACCTATTTCATCAGAGAAGTTCAAAAGTTCTCTTTCCAAAGGTAATAAAGTGCTAATGGTATTGATTATCAGGCGTACGGTTTTATCATCGTCGAAAATGTTTTCGCCTACGGGAACAGAAGTGTGCTTTACATAGCTTTCGAGAGTGTGAAAAGGCACGCCACCGAGGGTAAGAATACGCTCAGCTATTTCGTCGACTTGTTCTTGTGCGGTATTATAAAGTTCTTCGAACTTCACGTGTAGTTCAAAGAAGCGTTTTCCTTTTACGTTCCAGTGTACACCGCGCAAGTTTTGATAATACGTTTGATAATTGGCAAGCAATACATTTAGCAAGCTGATTTCTTTTTCTACTTTGGCTTTATCAAGCCCTAAGGTATTTAAACTCATAATTTGTTATTTTAAAAATTCTACGGTGCAAAGGTAGCAGTTTTTTTGCAAAGAAGAGCTACTAGATTTATAGATTTTTTTAATTATAGAATAATAGTAATTAATAGTAGAGAATGAGAGAATGAGAAAATGGGAAAATGAGAAAATTAGCAGATTAGTAAATGAAGGCGGAGAAAAACGAAAGATTTCAGAAGAAGGTTAAGAGGAATTTTGATGAAAAAAGGCTATGAGAAGGGTGGGGGTAGCTTATAGGGAGCTTATAGGAAGCTTATACGAATCTTGGACGATTGGTATAGAGAAGGTATGTAAAAAGTTGATTCATAGTATCATACAACAGCACTAAAAATGTTAAAAACGGGGTTTAGAGGCGAAAGAAAGAGAATCCTCACCCCGTTCACATACTCTCCTATTCGGAGACTTCTCCCAAGGAGAGGGGGGAATATGGCGACGGAAAGAGAATAGGCGGGTTGGGAAATTAGAGAATTAGAAAATTTGGAAATTAGCAAATGGAGTGGGAGGTTCTAGCTCTTAGGGCATAGGCAATAGGGGAGTATGACGGAAAAGAGAAATTAGGGACGAAAACATACCCCTTTAAAGAGGGAGTGTGGCGACGGAAAAGTGAGGAAATGAGGAATGACAAGGGACGAATGACGGAGGAGATGTGGAGAAAATTTGCCGTATATTAACTAATAGATAAAATGGGAAAAATGACTGATGAGTAAATAATTTTTTGTGTTTTGCTTTCTAATTAAAATAAAAGTTGTACTTTTGCCGAACTTTAATGAAAATTATATATGGCAACTTACAAAAAGAACAACAACCGACCTAATAGACAAAAAGATACCGAGCATTTAGACGAAGCACAACAGGCTCAATTACACAAAGAAAGTACTACTGCTGAGGTGTTTGATGCCCTCGATGCAGGCGCTACTCGCACCGAAGATTGGGTAAAACGCAATCAGAAGATTATTATTGGAACTCTCATAGCCGTAGCTGTCATAGGCTTGGGTTATTTGCTTTACCAACAGTTTGTGAAAGCCCCTAGGGAAAAGAATGCTGCTAATGAGCTTTTCTTTGCACAACAGTTCTTCGATGAAGCGATGGAAGCTACTGATGCTAGAGCGCAGGATTCCCTCTTTAAAGTGGCTATCAACGGTGGAAAAGGAAAATATGGATTTAAGCAAATTGCCGAAAATTACAGCGGTACCAAAGCTGCTAACCTCGCTGAGTACGGTATGGGTATGGCTTATATGCGTTTGCGTGACTATAACAACGCAATAAATTACCTTAAAGAGTTCGACTCTACCGATGATATTTTCGGAGCTTTGGCTTATGGAAATATAGGTGACGCTTACCTTCAACAAAAAAATAACGCTGAGGCATTGAAATATTATATCAAAGCTTTTGAACATAGCAAAAATGACTTTGTAACTCCGTTATACCTGAAAAAAGCAGGGATAGTAGCTTCTTTGCAAGGTAAAAAAGACGATGCCTTGAAATATTACGAGCGCATCAAAGACGAGTACCCTACCTCAGAAGAAGCACGTACTATCGATATCCTTATAGGGAAAATTAGTCAATAATTAATGGCAACAGAAAACAAAAACTTATCACAATACGATAAAAAAATAATCCCAAATGCGGAATCTCTTCGCTTTGGGATTATTACTTCTCAGTGGAATGAGCAGGTAACTTACGGAATGCGCAATGGTGCTATTGATACCCTTAAAGATTGTGGTGCTATTGATGACAATATACTCTTATGGGAAGTACCAGGTAGCTTTGAATTGGTGCACGCTGCCAAGCGAATGCTCGATACTACCGAGGTAGACGCTATTATTGTAATAGGCTGTGTGATACAAGGAGAAACTCGTCATTTCGATTTCGTGTGCCAGGGTGTTACCCAAGGTATTGCCCAGCTCAATGCGGAACAAAGTGAAGTACCTGTTATCTTCTGCGTCCTCACTGATAATACCTTCCAGCAGTCGCTTGACCGCAGTGGTGGTAAGCTCGGTAATAAAGGCGTAGAGGCGGCTATTACTGCAATAAAAATGGCGGTGTTAGGGAAGTGAAAAGAGAAAAGTGAAACGTAAAAGGTTGGAACAATTTTTGCAATGCAAATGTTGTTAAAGTCGTTAGATTTTAAAAATAAATAAAGAAAATCAGAATGAAATACATCATTGCATCTATACAACATTACCTTTTATTTACTTACCCAGCTATCGCTGTTTTTGTCTTTTACCTTTTACCTCTTACTTCTTTCTCGCAGAAGCGTGATACTATTTATATTTTTGACCAACAATTTTATTCAGGAGATACTATTCGGCTTGCTGAGGTAAGTGTTTTTGGTAAAGAACATTACTTTGGTGATGCAGAAGCTCAAAAGCGCTATTTGCTACTCCGCAGTAGGGTGAAACGCGTGTATCCGTATGCCAAAATGGCTGCCGACCGGCTCTATACAATGGAACGTACGATGGATACTATGCAAAATAAACGACAAAAGAAGGTGTACGTAAAACGCACCCAGCGCTATATTGAAGACCACTTCACCGACGAACTCAAAAAACTTTCCCGCTCGCAAGGGCGTATTCTCATTAAACTCATTCACCGCCAAACTGGAAAAACGGCTTACGAATTGGTAAAAGACCTGCGCAATGGTTGGAATGCTTATTGGTATAACAAAACCGCGTGGCTGTACGACCTTTCTCTAAAAAAAGGCTATGACCCTATGAATGTAGAAGAGGACTATTGGATAGAGGAAATTATCTTGCGGGCTATCAATAGTGGTGAATTAGAATACCAAACCCCAGCTTTACTATATAACTTCTCAGACCTTGTAGAACAACGACAGAAAAGACTTCAAAAGCAATTAGCAAATTAGCAGATTTGCAAATTAGCAAATTATTTGTACCTTTGCCGAAAATAAAATAGTACTAATGGAGTTATACTACGCTTTTTCAGTAATTATCGTTTTAGCAGCCTTGTTTTCGTACGTGAATGTTCGCTACGTAAAACTGCCTATGACCATAGGTATTATGGTGATTGCTATGATGATATCGGTAGGCGTACGTCTTTTCGGAGGTGAAGTATTTACAGGGCTTGCACACCGTCTTGAATCGCTTTTACAAGGCTTTGACTTCACCGAAATACTGATGGGAGCAATGTTGAACTTCCTTCTCTTTGCAGGAGCTCTCCACATCAATATCAACGACCTTAAAAACTACAAAATCTCCATTTTTACTTATGCAACTATCAGTGTAGTACTTTCGGCTTTCTTTATATCAGTCTTGCTGTACTACATTGCTCCTTTGGTAGATATCCATATTCCTTACGTTTATTGTCTGCTTTTTGGTACGCTTATTTCCCCAACTGACCCTATTGTGGTGTTGGGAGTACTCAAACAAGTGAAAGTACCTAAACGTATTGAAACTAAGATTACGGGTGAATCGCTTTTTAACGATGGGGTAGCGGTAGTAATGTTTGCCGTAGTGCTGAAATTGGCTACTAATAGCACTTTTGAGCCTTCGTTCTTTGCTATTACTAAGCTCTTTCTCTTGGAAGCAGGAGGAGGCATTTTCCTCGGAGTGCTCTTGGGATGGATAGCTTCTCAAATGATGAAAAAAGCCGATGACTATCACGTGAGTGTACTCGTCACTTTGGCAGTGGTAATGGGTGGTTTTCTTATCACCAAAGCATCCCACGTTTCTTCGCCTCTGGCAATGGTAATTGCAGGACTTTTTGTAGGTAATGTAGGCAAGAAAGCCAGCAGTGCAGAGAATAAAGATTACCTTGAAAAGTTTTGGGCAATCATAGACGAGATTATGAATGCTATCTTGTTCCTATTCATAGGATTTGAGATGCTACTGATAGACAATCTAACAGAGCAGTTCCTTTTAGGCGGGGTAGCTATTCTCGTATGCCTCTTGGGGCGTGCACTGGCGATTTATATTCCTGCCAAAACGATATTACGCAAGGTAGCTACCTATTCGCGAGGCTCGCTCATCACAATGGTGTGGGGGGGTATTCGCGGGGGAGTATCTATCGCCTTGGTACTCTCTATCCCTGCTGATAAAGGAGGATTTAAAGAAACACTGTTGCAAATTACTTATATTGTAGTATTGTTTTCCATTTTAGTACAAGGTCTTACCGTAGGCAAAGTGGCTACCAGAGCCTTGTATCGCGATGAGGTGATGACACGCTTGAAAAGAATGAAACAACTGCAAAAAGGGAAACAATCATAAGACTTTAAAGAAGAATGAGAAAGCAAAAAGATAAAGGATTGGTAAGTGCCAAAGAAGTAGCCAAAGCGATTAATATTGATAAACTTGGCTTCTTGGGTACTTTTGGAGGATGGGCACTGATGAAGTTGCTCCGTATCTCCAAGCTCAATGCTATTTACAACCGAAATAAACACTTTGAAGGGTTAGACTTCCTAAACAAACTGTTAGATGAGTTTGAAATAAAGTTCGAAATACCCGAAGAGGATTTTAAGAATATCCCCAAAGAAGGGGCTTTTATCACCATTTCTAACCACCCATTGGGGGGAGTTGATGGTATTCTGCTACTCAAATTACTCTTAGAAAAACGTCCTGATTTCAAGATTATGGCGAATTTTCTCTTGCAACGTATTGAGCCTTTAGCGCCTTATGTATTGCCGGTAAACCCCTTTGAAGACCGCAAAGATGCGAAATCTAGCGTGGTGGGCTTTAAGCATACCATTGCACACCTCAAAGAGGGCAAACCCTTAGGTCTTTTCCCTGCGGGGGAAGTATCGGTAACCAAAGAGGGGCAACTGATGGTGGATAAGCCTTGGGAAGAGGCAGCTATGAAACTTGCTAAGAAAGTGAAAGTGCCTATTGTGCCTATCTATTTTCACGCCAAAAACAGTAAGTTGTTTTACTTCTTGGCAAGCATCAGTGATACGTTGCGCACGGCTAAATTGCCCTCAGAATTGCTTACACAGAAAGAACGCACTATTTATATACGCATAGGTAAGCCTATTTCGGTAGCTATGCAAGATGAGCATACCGATTTGGAAGATTTTACCGAATTTCTACGTAAGAAAACTTATATATTAGCTAATGCTTTAGAGCAAGATAAGAAGTTTTTACCACTCACTAACGTGTTGAAATCAAGCAAGAGCGGTAGCAATCCTCAACAGATAGAAGCGCCTATCAAACAAGACCTCATAGAGAAGGAAGTTGATAACATCACCAAAAAAGATTACCGACTGCTCAAAAACAACAACTACGAGGTATTCTTAGCACCTTATCAAGAGATTCCTAATATAATGAAGGAAATAGGACGCTTACGTGAAATTACCTTCCGCGAAGTAGGGGAGGGGACTAACGCTTCGTCTGACTTAGATAAGTTTGACCTCTATTATCATCATCTTTTCCTTTGGGATAACGAAGCTAAGAAGATAGTAGGAGCTTACCGTATGGGCTTAGGGGCTGAAATATTTCCTAAATACGGCATCGAAGGCTTTTATACCCACGATTTGTTCCGTTTTGAGCCCGAATTATACGATATGATGAGTAAAACCATCGAGATGGGGCGTGCTTTTATCATTTCAGAATATCAGCAGAAACCTATGCCACTGTTTTTGCTGTGGAAAGGGATTGCTCACACCACTTTGCGTTATCCGGAACACTCATATCTGTTGGGTAGCGTGAGTATTAGCAACCAGTTCTCTGACTTTTCTAAATCGCTGATGATAGAGTTTATGAAGTCGAACTTCTATGACCCTTATATTGCACAGTATGTACGCCCTAAAAAAGAGTTCAAAGTAAAACTCAAAGACGAGGATAAAGATTTTATTTTCGACGAAACCAAAGCCGACCTCAATAAGTTCGACAAACTCATTGACGAACTCGAACCAGGAAACTTGCGTTTGCCGGTGCTCATCAAAAAATACATCAAACAAAACGCCAAAGTCATTGCTTTCAATGTCGACCCACTTTTCAACAACTCTGTAGATGGATTGATGTATATTCGCATCTCCGACCTCCCTGAAAGCACTATGAAACCCGTGATAGAAGAGTTTCAAGCCGAACTCGAAGCTCGAATGAAGAATAATGAATATGAATAAATATTAGAAACCAATGAAAAAGATATTATTTTTAGTAGCATTACTACCACTGACTCTTGTTGCACAAACTGTGATTGTGCCTAATCGTTATACTTTCCAAAAGGAAGATAATCAGTACCAGCTGAATGCACTTACGAAGTTTTTACTGGAAAAACAAGGTTTTAAAGCATATATGGAGAGCGAAGTCCCTGCTGAACTGCTTCAAAACCCCTGCGATGCACTGAAAGCCGACGTGAAAAACCAATCGAATATGATGACCTCTAAGGTGCAATTTATCCTCACCGATTGTGCTAATAAAACCGTCTTTACTTCCGAGATAGGTAAAAGTCGTGAAAAGGAGTTTAAGAAGTCGTATCAAGAAGCCTTGCGCAATGCCTTTGAAGGGAATGCTTTAGCAACTTTTAGGTCGGAATACAAAGCACCTGTTACTACTCAAACGGCAATGGCAACGCTTACTCCTGCACAACCTACTACCATAGCAAAAAGCAATACTCAAATAATAGAAGAAGACCCCTATATAGAATTTTTATATGCTAAAAAAGTAGATTTCTCATACGAATTGTATGATAAGAAGACTAATGAATTGCGTTATAAAATCAAACCGACTCTTACCCCGAATACATTCGTAGCTTATGATTTAAAAAATAATGAATTTGGAGTGCTTGAAAAGGACGGCTCCACATTCTATAAATTTACTTTGTTTAAAAAAATAGAGGATAGAGGTCATACATTTTTAGCAAATATCCAATTCACACTTTAACCCCTTGTACAGCAAAGCTGAAGCAAAAAAACTACGCGAAGACTTCTGGATTTCCTTTGGCAAATCCTTCCCTCGGAAATGGACGCTTTACAATACCAAGATAAAGGATTTCAGCTTTAAGTTTTCATTCGACACCCGTAAAGCACGGGTGCTCCTCGCTGTGGAAGACCCTGACGAGGTAACACGTAGTTTGTACTATAACAAATTGTTGTCGCTGAAAACCATTCTGCAAGAACAGTACCTCCCTGACGTTGTTTTCGAAGAGCACTTTCTATTGGACAACGGTAAAGAAATCAGCTGTGTGTATGTAGAATTGCCAAACGTAACCATTCACAACAAAGCTACTTGGCAATCAGCGATGGAGTTCCTCTATCAATCGATGTTGCAGTTTGAAACCTTCTGGGCAGAGTACAAAGACATAATACAAGAAGAAAAATAAGCACTACTTACCTCTGTATAATCCTTTAAAACTTTAAGAAAAGATTAACATCGAACCTCATTCTCACGTAACTTTTTTGTCTTACCTTTGCATAGAATAAGGTAACACCCTCAAAGAGGAAGTGTTTTTTACAATAAAAGCACTTCCTTTTCTGTATTTATTAATATTTAATGAATTGGTAATTATGAAAGAAAACATCAAAGATAAAGTCGTGATTATTACAGGAGCCAGTAGCGGGCTCGGCGAAGCTACTGCCCTTTATTTAGCGCAGTATGGTGCTATAGTCGTAGCGGTTGCGCGCCGTAAAGACCGCTTGGAATCGCTAGTGAAACGCATCGGCTCTCAAGGCGGTAAGGCTCTTGCCATTGTATGTGATGTTACCAAACGTGAGGACTTGGAACGTGTTGCCCAAGAAACGCTCAAAGCTTACGGTCGTATAGATGTGCTGGTAAACAACGCTGGACTTATGGCACAGGCTCCTCTCGAAAAGCTTAAAGTAGACGAATGGGACAAAATGATTGATATCAATATCAAAGGGGTACTCTACGGTATTGCTGCAGTACTCCCAACGATGCAGAAGCAACATAGCGGACATATCATTAACTTATCCTCAGTAGCGGGTTTGAAGGTAGCGGCAGGTCGTGGTACGGTGTACAGTGGTACTAAGTTTGCTGTAAAAGCTATTAGCGAAGGTTTACGAGTGGAGACCGCTAAAGATAACATTCGCGTGACTACCCTTTACCCAGGCGCAGTGGAGAGTGAACTTAAATATGGTAGCTCCGACCCCGAAGCTAGCGCAGGTATTCAGGCTTTTTATAAGGAATATGAGATTCCTGCCGATTCAGTTGCCCGTGCTATTGCATATGCTATTGAGCAACCAGAGGACGTAGCTATCAATGAGATTACTTTGCGTCCTACTAAACAAGAATTTTAATTCAAGTATAACATCTAACTTATGATAAAAAACTTTATTAACAGACCCGTACTATCAACGGTAGTCTCTATCTTAATAGTGATTTTAGGAGTATTGGGGATTATCTCTTTACCTATCTCTCAATATCCTGATATCGCCCCTGTAACGGTACAGGTATCGGCTAACTATGCAGGTGCCAACGCCGAAACAGTGCTTAAAGCGGTGGTGATTCCGCTGGAAGAACAAATCAATGGGGTTGAAAATATGGATTATATTACCTCATCGGCTTCTAATAGTGGTTCCGCAAATATTACTGTGTATTTCAAACAGGGCACTAATGGCGATATCGCGGCGGTAAACGTACAAAATGCAGTGTCGCGTGCCAACTCTATTTTGCCATCGGAGGTAACCCAATCGGGGGTAACGGTGCGTAAACAGAGCTCAGGTAACCTGATGTTTCTTACTTTCTTTTCTGAGAATAAAGAGTTAGACGATGTGTTTCTGCAAAATTACTTGAGCATCAATGTGATTCCTGCAATCAAACGTATCAGTGGGGTAGGGGATGCCAGTGCTTTTGGGGGTAAAACCTATTCTATGCGCATTTGGTTGAATCCGCAAAAACTCCAAGCCTATGGGCTCAATCCTACTGAGGTAACTGCTGCAATTTCAGCTCAGAGTAGAGAAGCAGCTGCGGGTACTTTGGGGCAAAACAGCGGTAGTAGCTATGAATATGTGATTAAGTACAAAGGAAAATACACCCAAGTATCGGAATATGAAAATATAGTACTCAAAGCTTTAGATGGGGGTCGTATTCTCCGCCTTAAAGATGTGGCTAAGGTAGAACTCGACGCGCTCGGATATACAGGATTTTCAGAAAGCAAAGGTCGTCCTGCTGTGGCAATGGGTATCTCGCAAACGCCAGGCTCTAATGCTCACGAGATTATCCAAAATATCGAAAAGCTCTTAGACGAGTTGAAACCTTCTTTGCCCGAAGGGATTACTTATACTATCAACTACAACGCCAACACTTTCTTAGATGCTGCCATTTCTAAGGTAGTGTCTACCCTCTTGGAGGCTTTCTTGTTGGTGTTCTTGGTGGTGTATATCTTCTTGCAAGACTTCCGCTCTACGCTTATTCCTGCTATTGCGGTACCAGTGTCTATCGTGGGTACTTTCTTCTTCTTGAATCTCTTTGGCTATTCTGTCAATATGCTTACCCTCTTCGCCTTGGTATTAGCTATCGGTATAGTGGTGGACGATGCTATTGTGGTTGTCGAGGCGGTGCACGCCAAGATGGAACAAACTCACGAGAAAGCTAAACCCGCTACAATTTCAGCTATGAACGAGATTACAGGAGCGATTATCTCTATCACCCTTGTGATGGCAGCAGTGTTCGTGCCGGTAACCTTTATGGGTGGTACTACGGGCGTCTTCTACAAACAGTTTGGGGTAACTCTGATTGTAGCCATCGTGATTTCAGCTATCAATGCACTTACTCTCAGTCCGGTGCTTTGTTCGCTCTTCCTCAAACCTCACGGCAATAAAGAATATGAAGAAAAGTCGTGGTTCGGCAAGTTCTTCCACAAGTTTAATATAGCTTTCAATGCCGCTACGCATAAATATGGGCAAACCTTTACCTTCTTCCTTCGTCATAAATGGGTAACCTTAGTGCTCTTACTTATGGCAGGAGGTGGTATCTATTTTGCCAATAAAAGTATGAAATCGGGGTTTGTGCCCAGTGAAGACCAAGGGTTTGTGATGATGGATGTATCTATGATTCCTGGGGCATCTATGGAACGTGTCGCCAATATTATGCGTGAGGTAAACGAAAGTCTTTCCAATATTCCAGGGGTGGAAAACGTTACCTTTGTAACGGGTCGCGGTATGATTTCAGGCGAAGGTAGTAATAATGGTATGGGTTTCTTCAAGCTGAAACCTTTTGAGGAACGTTCTAAACTCCCAGGTCAAGACATTCAGTCGATTATCAACAATGCCTTTCGTGCTGTTGCTAATATCAAAGATGCCAATGTGATTTTCTTCCAACCGCCTTCCGTGCCTGGTTTTGGTGTAGGAGGTGGGGTATCGTTTGTACTTTTGGATAAATCCGGAAGTGATATCAGTGAGGTGAACAAGAATGCACAAGAGTTCTTGGGTGCCCTGATGCAACGTCCCGAGATACAGTTTGCTCAAACCTCTTTCAATGTGAACTATCCACAATACCAAATGGATATTAATGTAGAACGCGCTATGCAATCGGGTATTACGGTGAGTACTATTCTATCGACCTTACAGAATTATATAGGGGGCTTCTATGCAACTGACTTTACCCTTTATGGAAAGCAATACCGTGTAATGGTACAATCGTTGCCCGAAGCGCGTAAAGACCTCAATAGCCTTAATAGCTTATTCGTGAAAACAGGTAGTGGAACAATGGCACCTATTACCGAGTTTGTAACTCTTACACGTACTTTCGGTCCGCAATCGCTCAGCCGTTATAACCTCTTTACTTCGGTGTCTATTTCGGCTCAGAACAATCCTGCCTATAGTACAGGTGATGCTCTGAAAGCAGTACAAGAGGTGGCTGCCCAAACCCTCAATAATAATTATGGAATCGACTATACAGGTTTGACACGTGAAGAACAGAATGCAGGCTCACAAACCATTCTCATCTTCTTGCTCAGCTTGGTGTTTACTTATTTTATTCTTTCAGCACAGTATGAGAGTTACCTATTGCCACTATCAGTGCTCTTTTCATTGCCTTTTGGTATCTTTGGAGCGTATTTAGGACAATGGCTTTTTGGATTAGAAAATAATATCTATTTCCAAATTTCCCTCATTATGCTAATGGGACTCTTAGCTAAAAACGCGATTTTGATTGTAGAATTTGCTGTGCAACGCCGTCGTATGGGTGAAAGCCTATCTAAGGCAGCTATCAATGCCGCAATGGCGCGTTTGCGCCCTATCTTGATGACCTCCTTTGCCTTTATCGTTGGTTTGATGCCATTGGTATTTGCCTCAGGGGTAGGAGCAGCAGGAAACCGTTCAGTAGCTACGGGAGCCGCTATCGGTCAGCTTATTGGTACCTTTTTCGGACTTGTTGTGATTCCGGTATTCTTTGTATTCTTCCAAGCGATACAAGAGAGTATTAGTGGTCATAAAGAAAAAGAAGAGATATTTGTAGAGCCTACGGGAGAATATTAAATGCCTGTGGTGCTACGACAAAAAAGGCTGTCTGTTAAAAAGCAGACAGCCTTTTTATTTTCTATTACAGCACATTATTTCTAGGTCGTTTTTGCGTCCAATACTTTGCCAAAGTTGGAAACTTTAGTAAAATTGATATCCCTTTTGTATCGCAGTCCGTATAAATCTCATTTCTTTAGCTACTAAATCAGTTCTATAAACCTCGTAGATTTGTGAAATCTGTGCAATCTGTAGGATTTTTTTAATTATCTAATGTTTTAATATACCGAGCTCACCGTAAAAAGAAAGTAGTAACATTGCTTTTTATCTGTTAAAAACGCTATTTTAACACTTTTTCTTCAATAAAGATATAAGGGCTTTTTACCTATTGATATCCAATATTCTAACACCTTTCCTTCGTCTTAGATTCGTCTTAGGTTCGTCTTAGCTTCGCTCTACCTTCGGTTAAACTTCAATTAAAAGATAACAAGGGTTTTTCTAATATTTTACTGATACATAATGTTTTAACGTTTTTGATGCCACAAAAGACTACCAAGTGTTCTACTTTCTAAACTTTAAAAAAATTGCAAAGGTTTAAAAGTTATTAACATTTTTTCAGCAGTGCTCTCACTTCTTTTAAATTGACTTGAACTCACGTAATAGAAAATAAAAAAGGCTATCCTAATTAGGATAGCCTTTTTCCTTAATTTTTATTTGTAAGTTCTTATTTTGTAGGGTATTTGATTACTCTACGATATTAGCGATACTTACACGGTTCCAATCTGGTTCACTGAACATATCACCGATACCATTACCTTCAGCTTGGATTCTATCAGCTGAGATTTTGTAACGTTTAACTAAAAGATTTTTAACAGCTTCAGCACGAGCGGTAGCTAATTGTTTGTTCTTTTCTAAGTTTCCTTCTGGTGAAGCATAACCTTTGATACTAACTTTAGCATTACTATATTTGTTAAGGTAAGAAGCGATACGCTCTACGTTAGGCAATTGAGATGCATCGATAGTACTTTTAGCTACACGGAAAGTAACTACTGATTCCAAAGTTTTCTTGTTTTTAGTAACTACTTTTTCTACTACTTCTGGTTTCTTGTTGCGAGCTGCTTCTAAGTCATCTTGCAATTTATTAACTTGTCTTTGGCAGTCAGATAATTCCTTGTTTTTGCTGTTCAACTCATCACGAAGTCTACCCAATTCTGCGCTATTGTCAGGATTTTGAGTAGCAGTAGTGAAGTGGTGAGCACCATTGCTTCCTTTAAAACGGTAAACCACACCAGCAGTTACTTGAGTCCAAGAGTTTTTGAGGTTCAACTCATTACTAGAAACAGATTCAGCACGGTTTTCTACACCATCAACCCCATAAACAAGAGCAGGGCTAATTTTGATACCCCAAGCTTTACTTTGTCCTAAGTTGAAAAGCAAGTTAGAACCAAACTCAGCAGTCATAGTGTTTAATACATTAGGAGCTTTTCTATTGTCAGCACCTTGTGGATATATGTGTGCCCAACCTAAACCAGCGAAACCTTCTACTTCGAAGAAACGAGGTGTTCCTTTGTAACCAGCGATAAGGTTGCTCAAGTTTACAGTACCTACCAAACTTACGTTTGACATATCTACAAAGTTTCCAAACTCTGGATCATCGTCAAATTGTACTGGACGTACATACGCCATACCTTCAACGCCTAAACGGAAAGCTGGAGAGATTTGTTTGCCAATCTCAGCTCCAAAAGTGGCACGGGTGTTTTTGATAAAAGCTTCACGGGTAGTCCAAGAGAATCCACCACCTTTAACACCTACTTGCCAGTTGTCAAAAAATTTGCTCTTACTTAGCATATCTTGTGCGTTAGCACTTGTTATCACTGCAACGACAGTTGCAATACTTAATAAGGTTTTTTTCATATAAAAAAATGTTTATTACTTGTGTTTTAAAATTCGTGGCAAATGTACGATTTTTTTTATTTGTACAATCATTTTTAGTAATAAAATATATGCTTTTCGCATTTTTATCCTGTTTTTTAACGTTTTATTTACAAATCATTTGCATTTCTTTCACATTTCAAAGAGTTAATATAGTTTTTGGGTGTAAAAAATCAGGGAGAGTTTCATTGTAAACTCTCCCTGATTTTCGTGTTAATAAAATATGATAATAATGCTATGAATTTACAATTACATCATTCCTGGCATTCCACCACCCATTGGAGGCATTGCAGCTGCTTTATCGTCTTTGATGTCTACCAAAGCACATTCGGTAGTGAGAATCATACCAGCTACTGAGGCAGCATTTTCAAGGGCTACACGGGTTACCTTTTTAGGGTCGATGATACCTGCTTTAAACATATCGGTATAAGTACCTGTTTTAGCATTGTATCCGTAAGCATCTCTTGAAGCCTCGAGTACACGAGCTACGATTACAGAACCTTCAACCCCAGCATTTTCTACAATAGTGCGCAAAGGAGCTTCCAATGCTTTGAAGATAATTTTAATACCTGTTTCTTCGTCGGCATTGAGAGGTTTTAGTTTTCCTAAAACATTTTTAGCACGAATAAGCGCTATACCACCTCCTGCTACGATACCTTCTTCAACAGCTGCACGAGTAGCGTGAAGGGCATCATCTACACGGTCTTTTTTCTCTTTCATTTCCACTTCCGAAGCAGCACCTATGTAGAGCACTGCTACCCCACCAGAGAGTTTAGCTAAACGCTCTTGTAGTTTTTCACGGTCATAATCAGAAGAGGTGTTCTCGATTTGTGCTTTGATTTGTGCTACACGCGCTTTGATATTATCAGATTTTCCAGCACCATTTACAATAGTGGTGTTATCTTTGTCGATACTTACTCTTTCGGCAGTACCAAGCATATCGATAGTAGCGTTTTCAAGAGTGAAGCCTCTCTCTTCGGCAATTACAGTACCACCCGTAAGGATAGCGATGTCTTCGAGCATTGCTTTACGACGGTCACCAAAACCAGGAGCTTTTACAGCAGCGATGCGAAGGGTACCGCGCAATTTGTTTACTACTAAGGTAGCTAATGCTTCACCATCGATATCTTCAGCGATAATCAAGAGGGGTTTGCCAGATTGAGCTACAGGCTCTAATACAGGAAGCAAGTCCTTCATAGTAGAGATTTTCTTGTCGTACAACAAGATATAAGGGTGGTCGAGTTCTGCAACCATCTTTTCAGAATCGGTTACGAAGTAAGGAGAAAGGTAACCGCGGTCGAACTGCATACCTTCTACTACATCTACGTAAGTATCTGTACCTTTTGCTTCTTCTACGGTGATAACCCCTTCTTTACCTACTTTCTCGAATGCTTGAGCGATAAGTTCGCCAATAGTATCGTCGTTGTTAGCAGAGATAGAGGCTACTTGTTTTATTTTTTCAGAAGAAGAGCCTACTTCTTTAGCTTGTTTAGCCAAGTGTTCTACGATTTTTGCTACGGCTTTATCAATACCGCGTTTTAAATCCATTGGGTTAGCACCAGAAGCTACGTTTTTAAGACCTTCTTTTACGATAGCTTGTGCTAATACAGTAGCGGTAGTAGTACCGTCGCCTGCGAGGTCATTGGTTTTAGAAGCTACTTCTTTTACCATTTGAGCGCCCATATTTTCGAGAGCGTCTTCTAGTTCTATTTCTTTAGCAACGGTAACCCCGTCTTTGGTTACTTGTGGTGAACCAAATGATTTGCTAATAATCACATTACGACCACGAGGTCCTAATGTTACTTTTACTGCATTTGCTAATGCATCAACGCCACGTTTTAAACCTTCGCGAGCGTCTATATCAAATTTAATATCTTTTGCCATTTCTTTAGTTTTTAGTTTTTATGTTTAGATAACTGCTAATACGTCGTTTTCACGCATAATAAGGTAGTCTTTACCTTCTAATTTTAGTTCAGTACCGGCATATTTGCCATAGAGTACTGTATCGCCTACTTTTAGGGTTACAGGGTTATCTTTAGTACCTGCTCCAACGGCTACAACCGTACCTTTTTGAGGTTTTTCTTTTGCAGTATCAGGAATGATAATACCTGATGCGGTAGTAGTTTCGGCCACTGCCGGCTCAATCACTACTCTATCAGCTAAAGGTTTAATATTCAATTTTGCCATTATTGTTTAGTTTTTAGTTATTTTTTTGTTTAGAAAAAAGGAATTAGGTGTTAGGGAATTACATCGCCCGCGCCCCCTTCGAAAGGGGGGATGTGGGGATGTTATCTAACCTTTTCATTCAAGTATTTTAATTCCTTTTATAAAAAATCGAAGAGGATATTTCAGAAAGTATGCCAATCTGTAAAAACTGACTTTTTGTCAGTTTAGTTACCTGTATTAGAAGATGTGGCAGGAGTAGCAGGCATTTGGGTAGCATTGTTGGCAGGTGTTTGTTGGTTAAGAGGGTTTTCTATAGGGGCAGCAGGGGTATTGCCATCGAGCAGTTTAGAATCGGCATTTACACCGGTATTGCCTTGTAGTAAGGTGTTGGCGATAAGGATAAGCACTCCTAAAGCAGTAGCAAACGTCCAAGTACTGCGTTCGAGGAAGTCGCCTGTTTTTTTCACGCCACCTACTACTTGAGTATTGCCACCGAAAGTAGAAGAGAGTCCGCCTCCTTTAGGGTTTTGTACCATAATTACTAAAGCGAGTAGCAAACATACTACCACGATAAGCACTAAAAAGATGTTGAATGTAGTCATTTCTCTATAAATTAAAATAAATTATTTTGTTGTAGTTTTTTGATATTTTCTATTTGGGCTGCAAAGTAAGCACTTTTTTCTGGATTTTTCAAAATTAATATTTCATACGCTTGTATAGCTTGCTTAAATTTGCGCTGATTTACATATACTTGTGCCAATGTTTCAGTCATTAATTGTTTAGGGTCTGAGTTTACATCATCGGCTAAATTTACGTTGGATACATAGTCTTTGGAGGCTTCAATCTTAGGATTGTTTTCCAAAAACTTATCAATGAGTTTGAACTTCTCGGCTACCTTGTCGTCTTTATAAGATACTTCGGTATGGTCATCGGAGATGTTTTCTAACCATTGAGAGATATTGTCGGTATCAGTTTTAGGTTTTTCCTCTGTTTTTGGTTCAAAAGCATCGGCTAACTCTTGGTGATTTACCAAATCTTCGGGGAAAATAGGTTCTTCGAAAATAGATTCGGGTACATTAGGGCGATACAAGCGCGGTTCGTGGTCGATGTAACTTACCTTAGGAGGTGTATTCTCAGTTTCTTCGGCTTCCTTGCGTTCTCTCGCTTTGCGAATACGTTCAAAATCACGGCGCAGGGCTGAGAAATCAGGGATAATACTTTTAGAATTAATAAAGTCAAACAATACTGAGCGGTCGGTTACGTGTACCGCAGCGAGTTTTAAGGCTTTGTTGTACTTGTAGTTTCCTTCGGAATGCAATATTTTGAGTTGTAACACCCTTGCTGCTTGAAAATAAGGATATTCCTTCACTATCTCGTCGAGTTCATATACTTGATCATCGTTAATAGTGTAGGGATGCCTAATAATCTCTATGAATTGTTTTACTGTCAATCTTAGCTTTTTATCTTTACCTGATTGTTACCAATCTGCCAATGAGGCGTTAAAAATATCTTGGGTGATACGCTCGAATATCTGTGGGATAGCTTCGCCTTTTACCGAGTTGAATTGCGCAGCAGCAGGATAATCATAGTAAAAAGAAAAGCGTTTTTCAAAGTCTTTTTTATCTTCTTTATGATTAGTAAAGCGCACATTTACGCCTATGGTTACACGGTTTTGGGCAGCGGTTTGTCCTGCGGTAGCTGTCATAGGGGTAATGTTAAACTCTACGATTTCACCTTCGTACACCAGGTCGCCATTGCGGTCGGTAAGGCTGAGGTTGGTTTGGTTGTTAATCAAATCTTGTAAGGCGATGGTAAAATCGCGATCGAGGCCAGGTTCTACCAAGGGAGCATCGTTGCGAAAGAAGTTTACTTGAAAAGTCTTTGCATCGCCTGTACTTCCTCCTGTAAAGTTGTAGATACCACAACTTATAGCAGTGAAAGCTAAGAGTATATATAAGATATATTTCATTTTACCAATCAATTAGCGGGCAAAGATACGAAAATAATTACGAATGACAAATTACGAATGATGAATTTTTTTACAAACGTTTAAGGGCTTGCTTGATGATTTCTTCTACTGAAAGCTCTTCGCTACTTGATTTGATAATGATATCGACTACTTTTTCGGCTTGTTTGCGCATAAAGCCCAATACTTCTAAGGCGGCAAGTGCTTCTTCTTTATGGGTACTTACAGCGTTCATAGGCACCTCTTCAAAGTCTTGGAGCTTGAGCATTTTATCTTTTAAGTCTAATATTACCCGTTGGGCTGTTTTAGCACCTATACCTTTTACTGCTTGAATGGTAGCAACCTCGCCATTGATGATAGCACTGCCCACTTGTGCAGCGGTAAGTGCTGAGAGCATCGTACGGGCAGTGCTAGCACCTACTCCCGATACCGAAAGAAGCAATACAAACACTTCGCGTTCGGCTTTGGTGAGGAAACCATAGAGTGTATGGGCATCTTCTTTTATTTGCAGATAAGTGTATAGCTTAATGGCTTCGCCTTCGGGTAGCGCTGAATAAGTATTCAGACTGATATTTACGAAATAGCCCACCCCGTGACAGTCGATTACTACGTGAGTAGGGTTCTTTTCTACGAGTTTTCCTTGTAATTGTGTAATCATTAGTTCAATTTGTCGATTGAGTAGTGCAAAAGTACAAATAATTAAAGAATTAGCAAGTTAGAAAATGAGAGAATTAGGAAATTAGCAAATGGGGTACTAGTTACAGTCTTGAAATAGAGGAGATTAACTTTGCCAAAGGTGCGAGCCGCACAGGCAGTCGTAGCACGACGGGCAATTAACTTTGGCAAAGTGTGTGATTCTTCATTCTTAATTGTCAATTGTGAATTGAGAAAGAAGCTCTTCCGAGCGTTTGCGTCCTGCTAAATAATGGGGGTCAAGCTCTATCGCTTTTTGTAGATAGGCGATGGCTTGCGCGCGGTATTTGTGCTGAGGGTGTTGCTTTGCCCACGCCCAATACACAAAACTCATTATCTTCCACGAAGCATACTCGGGATTTTGAGCCTCTTTGCGGATGATATTTTCAAAGTCGATTTTGGCTAAAGCGCGCTTACTGAAATAAAACCAAGGTAGGTTCTCGGCTACGCTACCGCGCATAAATTCAGGAAGATAGTGTACCGCTCCGTACTTTTTAATAGCCGTTTCAAAAAGCTTAAAACTCTTGCCGATAAGTGAGAGCTTGAAAGTTTCGCCGGCTACCAAAGCCATTGCCGAAGCCTCGTAAGAAAGGATAAAAGGTTGTAACGCCTTAGGTGTTTCGGGGTTGGCTTCGCATTCTGATAAAATCGTGAGACTCTTTTGCGCATAGCCTTTGTACTGCTTGCTAAAAAAGCCTAAATTTAAGGCTACTTCGTGATAAATAATCCCTAAGCGCACTTTGTTCAGCAAGGAAGGTTTTGCCTTGTAATCAGCTTCTACTTCAGGAAGTTTGGCTTGTAAAAGGTCGTTGTCGATGAATTCCATTACATCGTCTAAGGCGATTTGATAATCGTTGAGTGTTTTCATTACGCGTTCTTTTTTAAATTTGGGGCAAAGGTACGGCGCAATGAGCTCCTCACTCGTTGACTTAAGTTAAGATTTTTTATTGTGCATACGTTTTTGCAATCGGCTTAAACTTTCGGGACTGATACCCAGTAGATTGGCAATGTACTTCTGCGGTACTCGCTGAAAGAGTTCAGGGCGTGAGTGCAACAGATGCTGAAAGCGCTCTTCGGGTTTATCGGCAGCAAGGTACATAGCGGTATCGGTGGCGCGCTGTAAGATTTGTTCCGCCATCAGCCTGCCGAAAGTCTCAAAGTTGTGATGCAGGGCGTAAAGGGCAAAGAGCTGTTCTTTACTGATACTATAAACGGTGGTCTCGTCTAAGGCTTGCAACGACAGATTGGAGGGGGTACCGTTATTAAAACTCATAAAGGCGGTCGTCCATTGATTTTCAAGCGAAATATCACAGGTCTTTTCGGTGCCGTCGTCTTTGGTATGAAAGTGACGCACACAGCCTTTGACAATAAAAAAGAGATGTTTACAAGGCTGAGGGGCTTCTAAAAGCATTGCTTTTTTAGCAAAGATGCGCTCTTCAAAAAAGCTGTCTACCGCGCTGAGTTCTTCGTCGGTAAAAGGAAGGGCTTGCTGAAAATGTTTTTTTAAAGAATCGTACATTGACAAAGCTTATTACTTTAATACTGATATTAAATTAACTATTAGGAGCGACAAAAGTAGGAGAAAATTAGCAAATTAGCAAATGAGAGAATTAGAAAATGGGGTGCGAGTTACAAGCTTGAACTAAAGAAGATTAACTTTGCCAAAGTTTCAAACCAAAACTGTAAGGAAGATTTATAAAGCACTGATTTTTAACTATGTTTTTTTGTAGGAATACTGTGTAAGTATTATCTTTGCAAAAAAAAGTTATGACCACTATAATAAAGAATAGAAAAAGAATTTCAAATATCTTTTCTAAGATAGAAGATAAAGAGTTAGAATTTCTTGTAAAAGAAACAGGAGTCGATAAATATAGCAAAAAACTTAAAGGAATAGAAATATTTAAGTTGCTAATTTTCGGTGCTTTGACAGATGATAGAGCTAGTCTAAGAACCTTTGAAAACTTTTATATCACAAATTTCTTTAAAATGATTGCTAAGATATCACTTACTAAAGTCATATCACATAGTAGCATTGCA